>DAOWDR010000216.1 GCA_030638935.1 Desulfobacteraceae bacterium
CTCTTTGTCAATCATTTGAATTTCGTAGCGGCCGGTGAGGCCTTTTCTGCGGGATTTTGTCTGCTGCTCTATGATACTGAAGCTGTCCCGGGTGGATAGCTCCTTTAGATTCATATTGTCCAGGGCTTTTGAAGAATACCCCAACATATTGCAGAAGGCTTGGTTGGTAAAGGTCAGGTTTTCCTGTGAATCCACTGTAAAAACGCCTTCTGCAATCTGCTCGGTAATGGTTCGGTAACGGGCCTCACTTTTTTCAAGCTGTTTTCTGTACCTTTTGTTTTCTTCAATAAGAAATTTGTTTTCAAGGGCTTTTCGAATTACATGGTGGATCATTTCCAGGTCTTCAATGGGTTTGGTGATATAATCCTTGGCCCCCATGCGAAGGGCCTTGATGATATCCTCTTTTTTGCCGGCACCGGAAACAACCACCATGGGAGTGTCCGGGCTGTGTTCACGAATGGTGTTCATCACCTCAATGCCGTCTTTACGGGGCATTTTTAAATCAGTGAGGACAATATCCACCTTTTCTTTGAAAAAAATTTCTATCCCTATCTCACCATTTTCAGCCGTAAATACACGATATCCTTCGTCATTGAAAAAACAGGAAAGACTTTCCCGGATGGATAGTTCATCGTCTATTATTAATATGGTTTCTTGATCCATGGCGATTTTATTTGAATGATATCGAATTTTAGGTTAATTTCCTTGAACTATATCAAACTTCCAATAAAAGTCAAAGCTCTTTAATCAATTGTTTCATATCCCTGACTGCCTGGTCAATACCCGTAAGAACTGCCTTGGATATGATGCTGTGGCCGATGCTGAACTCGCTGATTTCTTTAAGTCCTTCAAAGGCTTTGATGGTATTGTAGCAGATACCATGGCCGGCGTTTACCCTTAAGGTTAATTTACTTCCGATTTTAGCTGCATCAATGATCCGATTAAATTCTTTTTGTTTTTGTATTTCTGTGGTTGCATCACAAAAAGCACCGGTATGAATTTCAATCATGTCAGCATCGATTTTATGGGCAACCTTGATCTGGTCCAGATCCGGGTCAATGAAAATACAGACCTTGATGTGGGCATTTTTGAGTGTGCTTACAGCTTCCCTGATTGCATCCTGGTGGGTTATCAAATCCAGTCCGCCCTCGGTGGTCAATTCTTCTCTTTTTTCCGGTACAAGGGTGACACAGTCTGGTTTGATATCCAGTGCAATCCCCAGCATTTCGCTGGTGGCCGCCATTTCCAGTATTAACCGGGACTGCACCACCTGGCGCAATAATCTGACATCCCTATCTTGTATATGCCTGCGATCCTCTCTTAAATGGACCACAATGGCGTCGGCTCCAGCAGTCTCGGCTGCAAGGGCCGCTGCCACGGGTTCCGGATAGTGGATTCCACGGGCCTGTCTCAGGGTGGCTACATGGTCTACGTTTACTGCAAGCTCTGCCATTTGCTCTTCCTCCAGTTATTAAAATGCGGTTAAATCTGTGTTTTTTTCAATGGTACGAAGCAGTTCAAGGCTTTTCTTTTCCATGGTGTCAGCTTCCCTGTCACCTTTCTCATGATCAAATCCCAACAAATGGAGTATTCCGTGGATTAGGAGCTGGGAAACTCTTTCTTCAAGGGAAATATCAGCTGATATCGCTTCTTTTTCAGCTGTTTCCAGGGAGATGACCACATCCCCAAGGAGCCCTGGAGTGATATCTGAAAATTGCCCTTCCTGCATGGGAAAGGCCAGAACATTGGTTGGTTTGCTAATTCCCCGATAGGTTTCATTGAGTTTTCCTATCTTTTTATCATCAAGAATGACGATTGAAATCTCGTGGGCATCACAGCCCAAGGCGTTTAAGATCTGTTCTGTCTTTCTGGATATGAGGGGCGTTTGGATTTTCGCTTTTTGCTGATTGTCTATCAGAATCTTTTGCTGTTCCATTTTTCTCTTTTTTCTTTTCCTGTGTTTTATCGGGATATTCGATACGGCTGTGATAGATGCTGGTCAGAATATTGTTAAAGCTCTTGGCAATTTGGTGCAGGTCCTTTAGGGTTAGTTCACACTCCTCAAGCTGGCCGTCTGCAAATATATCATTGATCAATCCTTTTACCCTGCCCTGGATTCTGGATGGGGTGGGGCGTTCAAGTGCTCTTACCGCAGCTTCAACCACATCGGCCAGCATGACGATACCAGCCTCCCGGGTTTGGGGTTTGGGGCCGGGGTATCGGAAATCTTCCTGGTTGACATTTTCATTGCCGCTGTTGAGACTTTTATTGTAAAAATATTTAATTAAAGAGGTCCCGTGGTGCTGGATAATGCCTTCTATAATCTCATTGCCCAGTTTGTATTTTTTTGCCATTTCCACCCCTTTTTTGACATGCTGGATCAGGATCAGGGCGGACATGGACGGGGATAGTTTGTCATGGCGGTTTTTGCCGTCTGCCTGGTTTTCAATGAAATACATGGTCTTGTCCAGTTTTCCAATGTCATGGTAATATCCCATTACCTTGGTCTGGAGGCTGTTGGCTGAAGTGGCTGATGCTGCTGCCTCGGCTATGGTGGCTACAATCACACTGTGATTGTATGTTCCCGGGGCTTCTATCATCAGTTTTTTGATCAAAGGCTGATCCAGGTTGGAAAACTCCAACAGTTTTGCCGCTGTGGTATAGTTAAAAAGGATTTCGATCAGGGGGGTAAATCCGATGGTCAGGGTGGCGGCAAAAAGTCCGCCGCAAAAAGCAAAAATTATTTCCTTTGCCAGGAGCATGGGTTCTGGATGGGAAAGTGAGTAAAAGCCCAGGGCAATGGCTAACATGGAATTAAAGACAGCTAGTTTAAAGCCTGCAATGATAAAATTTTTTCGATCCTGTTTTTCATTGATCCAATAGGCGGCGGTGATACTGCTGAAGAAAAAGAAGATAAAAACCTGAAAACTGCCGCCAAATGCCAGACTGGCCATCACGGAAAGTACGATGGTAAAAAAAACGGCAATATCAAACCCCAGAAACAGGCAGGCGGTCATGGCCGCAGCCTGAACAGGAACAACCATGTAAAAGGAAGATGCTGCAATTTCCCATGCCATTTCAGGATGGGAGGACTGGGCAATATAAATAACGATCTTTGCAAAAATCAGGTAAAGGATAAGGCCCAATGCCAGAAAGATCATATGGGTGTTATGGTCGTTTTTCAATCTCTTGTGATCTTTTAGGAAAAGATAGTATACCACAAGGATCAAAAAACAGGTTATCATGGCCGTTCCGGTTCCGGACATGTATACGTCTTTTTCAACCACCTGTTCCTTTAAGGCGGTCAATTTGATGAGTTTGATTTTGTCCACCCGCTCCCCTTCCCTGACAATCATTTCTCCTGCTTTGATCTGGAAGAGGATGGGCATGATTTTGGACTGGGCTTCCAAAATTCGTTTTTCTGTCTCACTCTTATTCAGGGTGATGTTTGGCTGCAAAAGCCTTTGGCAGATATCCACTATGAGGTTGGACAGGTTATAATTAAGCTTTTTAAGCAGGGGTTGCCCTTCAATCCTGACCATGGCTTTGGCCTGGTCAGGGCCGTAAACAATTTTTAAATTGTTTACTATTTCCTCTTCATGGGATTTGATGGTTCTAAGTGTGATTCCCTTGCCTTCTTCTTCAAGGAGGATCTCTTTATTGGCGACCACCCCATTTGAAAGAATTTTGTCTATAATGGTTTTTGTTTTATTGGCAATATCAATGGAGAACCGGTGTTTATAAAGAATATTAAACACCTCGTTGCTGATTTCCATTCCCAGTTTTTTTTCAAATTCCGGTTTTGTTACCAAAACCATTTCAAAGGTAGGATCGGGGTTATCGGAATTTTCCGGCTTTTCAAATAATTGCCGTGCAAATTCCATGGATGTTTCAATGCGGGACGAAATATCGGTTAAGAGATTGCTGTCAAAATCATAAACCGTTTTAACCGTATCTTTGACCTGGTTTTTCCTGGCTTCGGTAACTTCTTTATCTTCAATGAAGAAATTTTTAGGAGCCTTGATATCTCTTTGTGCCACATCCCCTACCTGGTAGGAATAGGAGATTTTGTTCCGGTCCGGTGCCTGGGAAACAGTGAATGCAATTGTGATGGAAATGAGCATGAACCATAACAGGTGCGGAGTGGATAAAAGATATACCTTGGTTCGTTTTAACCAGTTGTCAGTTTTTGTTTTTTTCATAAGCATTGATGATGTTGGAAACAAGCGGATGTCTTACCACATCTTCCTTGGTAAAGTAAACAAACTCAATCCCATTTATCCGGGTGAGGATTTTTTTTGCCTCGATTAAACCTGATTTTTTTCCGGTTGGCAGGTCAATCTGGGTAACGTCACCCGTGACAATGGCCTTGGACCCATATCCAATCCGGGTTAAAAACATTTTCATCTGTTCAGAACTCGTGTTTTGTGCCTCATCCAGAATGATAAATGCATTATTCAAGGTCCGTCCCCTCATAAACGCAATGGGTGCTATTTCGATGGTTTCCTGTTCAATATAAGCCCTGGCTTTCTCAAAATCAAGCATATCATACAAGGCATCATAAAGGGGCCGAAGGTAGGGGTTGATTTTTTCAGCCAGGTCTCCGGGAAGAAAACCCAGGGTCTCACCCGCCTCAACCGCCGGCCGGGTCAGGATGATTTTTTTTACCTCTCCCCTTGAAAAAGCAGCAACAGCCATGGCCATGGCAAGATAGGTTTTGCCGGTCCCTGCAGGGCCGATTGAAAACAATATATCATTATTTTTAATGGCATTGGCATAGGTATGCTGGGCCTGGTTCCTGGGAGAAATGGCTCTGTTCTTCGGTGTGACAAAAATGGTCTTTAAAAAAATCTTTTTTAAAGATGCATTAGTATTTTGTTTTATGGTGTTGATGGCTGCATCAAGAGCCGGCGGGGTAAGTATAAATTTTTCCTGCAAAAGATCGTATAATTGTCGGATTAAGGTTTCTGCCGTATCCATGTCTTTTGCATCTCCGGAAAGGGAAATGGCATTGCCCCTGGAGTTGATTGTAATATTAAATACATTGGAAATTTTTTCCAGGTGGGTGTTATGGTATCCAAATAGTTTTTGGGTCAGTTCGATGTTTTGAAATTCGATATTTCTCATGGGCCTAGGGTGCATTTTATTTGTCTAAAGGTCAATAAAAATCTTGACTAAAAAACCGGGAAATTGCTATCTGTGTTTACTCTTTGAACCAATTTTATATAACTGCTGTATAAGGGGAAAAATGAACGGTTTTGACATATTTGTTCTGGTGATTATTTCATTTTGTTTGATCCGGGGTTATTTTAAAGGATTGATTGGGGAAGTATCAGGCATTATAGGTGTTATTGTTGGTTTTTATGGCGCCAATACTTATTATCCCGTATTAACGCCTTACCTTGAAAAATTGATTGAAACACCCGGTGCCAGGAGTCTCATCTGTTTTTTTGTTCTGTTCTGCGGAATTTTATTTCTTATCAGTTTGATAGCCAGCCTGATCCGTAAATTTTTAAGTCTTATTTTTCTGGGATGGGTGGACAGATTCTTTGGGCTTATTTTCGGTGCTGCCAAAGGGGTGTTGATCGTATCGGTTATGTTCATCATGATAATGAGATTCTTCCCGGATGCCGGGTTTTTATCCGGTTCAAAATCAGTCCCCCATGTTGCAAGGGTCGCAAATGCCATGACTATGTTTTTTTCGGAAAACATGAAAACAGATTTTTCTAAATATTTGGAAGGAATTAAAGCAAATTGGAAACAATAGTCCCCCTTTTAGAAATTATACGCAGGCTCAGGGGCAAAAACGGCTGTGCCTGGGACCAAAAACAGACTCCCCTGACCATGTGGAGATGCATGGCAGAGGAATTGTACGAGCTGGAAGAGGCCATTGTCAACGATGACACTGAAAATATCTGTGAAGAACTTGGGGATGTTTTATTTCAGATTCTGTTTGTATTTGAAATTTTCACTGAAAATAACCGGTTTGAATTTTCCCATGTGATTAAAGGGATTGCTGAAAAAATGATCCGGCGTCACCCCCATGTATATGATACAGCCGTTGTTGAGACAGAGGAAGAATTACACAGGCAATGGGACCAAATTAAGGCCGGTGAAAAAAATGCCAAAAAAAAAGACGCCGTGGCCAATGGGGATTTGGATCAAAATGATAACATAGGGCCTGCCGGATCTGCTCTGGATTCCGTACCCAAAGGTATGCCAGGGTTATTGAGGGCTTTGAAAGTATCTAAATCAGCGGTTAAAGAAGGGTTTGACTGGGAGAATATCCACCAGGTACTGGATAAGGTTAAGGAAGAAATCCAGGAGTTTGAAGAGGCATTGGAAAAGGAAAATAAAGATGAGGCAATGATGGAATTCGGAGATATCCTTTTTTCCCTGGTTAATGTGGCAAGGTTTGCCGGTTTTCATCCGGAAACAGCCCTTTCCAGTGCTACAGCTAAATTTGAAGGACGGTTCAGATTGATGGAAACAGCCCTTTGCCAGGAGAAGATAGATCTTAAGAAATTGTCTTCACAAGAAAAGCTGCTGCATTGGCAGCGGGCAAAGCTGGACTATGACAGGTAATCTCCCCTCTGGAATTTCACATATTCGGTCTGGGCGGCAATCACCGTTTGGGTTGCAATTTCTTTGAGCTTTGTATCCCCTGTGCCAAGGAATACTGATTCCTTGAGCAGACTGTCTGCATTCTGATTTATTTGTTCCAGAATGGGTGCAATGCTTTTCAGCGACACTTCCGGGTTTTCAAGCTTGCTTGAATAGGCATCCAGCAATCCTAAAAGCTTATCTGTTTTCCCGGAGACAATGGATGATTGATCTTGAATATGCAGGCCGGTTGATGCGATTTCTCCCAAAGCAGGTGCCATTGTCGTTCCCTCGGGTGACTCTGTTTCGTTGGCTTGTTCCGCTTGATTGAGGGCTTGGGCTTGGGTCAGAGCATTTTTAAAGGCGTCTGTTTTTTCCGTCTTTGGTGCGCCTGTGGCCCCACCCATTGATTGTGTCAGCTCATTTATTTGATTGATATTTGCCATACTGGTCTCCTTTTTGTTCGAAATATCTTTTTGCTATAAATGTAAAAGCAAAAGACATGCCAGATTTGGCGGCTGTTTTGTTTTGGGGAAAAAGGCTTTAATTTCAAATGGTTTGGTGGGTTTGGCCTGGAATAGTGGATTTGGAGAAAAAATGAACCTGGAAAAAAATTCTCTTTTATCCCATTTCATCCATTAGGGAGCCGACCATTTTTTCCGCAACCTGTTCTGCATTGACATTATATTGGTTGGTCTGGACCTGATATTTTAAATCTGCCACCAGTTTGGATCTGTCAGTGGGCTCAGTATCCATGGCCGCTGAAATTTTCTGGAGATCCCTGGTTTTTGGGGAAAGACTTATACTGTCGCCTGCCACTTCATCGGCAGGTTTTTCCGTTTTAAGGGCCTGGGGATTGGCAGGGGAGTTTGTCTGGTTTACATATGTCTGATTTATATAATTTTGTGTTGGATTGGAAATTTTCATAGTAGGTGCCTCCTTTAAGATTCCATATTATTGTCAGCGACCTGGCGTGCCAATTCTGTCATTCTTTTTACTACAAACTGAGAATCTTCAACAGACAGGGTCTGGGTAGTCTTATTGTTGTTGTCGTCAATGGTTGTGTAGGTGAACTGAGTTTTGCCCTTGGTAAAATTTATTTTTTTGCCAAGTTCTTTTTCAATCTGATCTGTAATCAGTTCTTCGTTTTTTTCCTTGGGCCCTTCGGTGACTATCTTATCAACAATATTGGCGGCAACTTTTTCTATGATGGCCTGTCGCTTTCCTTCAGAGGAGATACTAACGCTGTCGGCAGAGACTTTATTGTCAGTGCTGAATTTTCTACTCAACATTTTGCCCTGGCTCAATTGTTTTGAGTACACTTTCAGGACATTTTGTATTTGGTATGAAGGTATCTGCATTTAAATTTCTCCTTAAAAACCTTATCGGAAGGGGAAAAATAAAACTTTAGATTTTTTTTTAATCATCAAAATCACCGTCAGGACCCTTGTCAGAGACTATGCTTCCAGCTTTTTTGATTATTTTTTCCCTGGTCCATTCTGCTTTTGATTCGATAACATTCGCTTTGTGTCCGGGCATATGGGATTTTGTTTTTAAAATATTTGCAATAAGAATATCTGCGGTATCATTGGCATTGAATACATCTGTAAGCAGATTATAAACAAAGGATTCAACATTTTTTGCCATCCTCTGTCTTATTTTCTTGGGCAGGGCAAGCAAATGGCTTTCAAAGGGAAGATTCAGTTTTTTGACGTCACCCCCTTTTAAATTATTTGCATTTGCATAATCCAGCATTTTGGACCACATCTCTTCTGTAAGCCCATCATCCTTTTGTTTGATGAAATCACCTTTATCATCCAGGATGGCATTTCCATAATCATTGACCTTCAGGCCCCAGGAAATCATTTGCAGGGCTGTGGCCACATTGGCTTTAGTTGTGGTGGTTTCCGATGCAATCTTGCGCAGTCTGTCGGAATTATTACCCGAGGTGCCGTGCTGGGCACCTGATATCCCGTAAGGTGACAGGGCTTCATGGACCTGGGCGGTGAGTTCGACGTTTATGCCGGTGCCGCTTTGTTCAATACCGTGGGTGGTGCCGTTGTTCAAGGCAATCCAGTCCGGGAAGATATTATGGGCATTGAGCCCCTGGATGAGAAACAATGCCTCTTCATCCGTGGAAAGTCCCTGGGTCCCCTTGATTTCTCCTACTTCAGTTTCAAGACCGGCCCATTCAGGCACAAAGGGATTTAATTCAAGGTTTGCCAACAGGTTCTGGTCATCGGGCATATGGGAGGCGTCAATGGCAATGGAAGTTATCCCGGCATCAAACAGGGACTCAATCTCTGCTTTTGCCGGTTCAATGTCCCCGGGGGTTTTTATGCCGAAGTGGTCTGCATGGATGGCAACCGGTATGGTAATTCCCAATTCGTTCATTATGGCATCGGTCTGCCGGGCCATATTCCATAGACTTACCGGGCAATATGCATTGGTACCGCCTTCGGATCTGGCAATTTCGATGATGACCGCTGCATTGGCTCTCTGGGCAGCAGCAAGGGTTCCCCTCAGTACAAAGGAGCTCCTGGCATTTGCTGCAATGGTCATACATTTGCCTTTTTTTAACATGGCCTGGTCAATGTATTTGCCACTGACAATGAGGGCTTTTGAGTTGGGAAATAGTTTTTTTATGTTTGGGGGTCTGCCGTATTCAAGGGCGGTTTCAAACTCTTCTGTATATTTATTTGAAATGGTCATATTTTCCTCCCGGAAATTTTATTGCATTAAAGCCTTATTGTATCCTTCTTTTTTGTCATGAAAGGGCGTTAAAATCAAGAATTTTTAAATAATGAATTACGGTTCATAGAGATTATTTCTTAAAATCCTTGGGTATTTATTTTTTCTGTAAAATAGTAAATTTCATAACTCCATGTAAAAACAAGATAATTATTCTTTAGATCTGTTTTTATATGTAAAATATTATGATCTTGACATTTGGTAAAATCTTTTGTTAGATAATGAATTATTATTCATTTGAGTGAGGTGACATCAAGTTGCAAAAAAATAAATCGGAAAAATATCATAAAATACTTAATAGTGCCGGAGCCGTGTTTGCAGAATTCGGATTTCATAAAGCCACGATATCCCAGATAGCTGCAAAAGCGGGGGTTGCTGACGGTACATTATACCTGTATTTTAAAAATAAAGATGATATTCTTTATCAATTTATCAATTTTAAAACCCAGGATGTATTTAAAAAAATGAATGCAGCGGTTGAAACCGGCCAGAATGCAGAAAGCAAACTTAGGAATTTAATAAGGTGCCATCTACAGGAGTTTCAAAATGATAGAAACATGGCAATTATTTTTCAATCGGAAGTCCGGTACCTCCGGGATATCGAGTATCAGATAAAGGACATTTCAAAAATGTACCTGGACCTGCTGTCAGAAATAATTGAGCAGGGCCAGGTTGAGGGAGCCATGCGCCAGGATCTCTTTGTCGGGCTTGTAAAACGTTTTATCCTAGGGGCAGTGGAAGGGGTCATTTCTACCTGGGTTTCCGCCGATGGCAGATATGATTTGGTTGCCATGGCCGATCCCCTTGTGGATCTTTATCTGGCAGGTGTCAGGGGAGAATAAATACCATATAGTATATAAATGGTAAAATTTTTTTGAATAAGGCTTTTTGCTTGACGGCAAAGGTCACGTTTATTAAAGCTATTGAGTCGAGATTCATTTTGTAAAGAATTATGGGAGGTTATATGTCTTCAATCATTGGGCCGGCGAGTTATAAATTATTCGGGTTTTTCCCGACCGCCATTTTTACTTTTATTTTGCCGATTATCGGTATCGGCTTGTTTGCTTATATCATGGCACGGCGAATTGCGCCCCTTGTAAGGGCTGCACCGGATAACAGGTTCGACAGGATCGACCTGCGCATTAAAAATCTTCTAGTTATCTGGCTGGGCCAGTTCCGCCAACCAAGATATATGTTAGCCGGCGTTTTGCATATATCTATTTTTGCAGGTTTTTTGATTTTATCCATTAGATCCACATCCCTGGTGATTATCGGATTATCCGATGGTTTTGTTTTACCCGGATTTGGAGGTTTGCTCGGGGATGTATACAATTTTATAAAAGATTATGCAGCCACCTTAGTATTGGTTGCCTGTATTATTGCGGCCATCCGCAGGGGGATCTATAAACCCGAAAGGTATGCAGTTCCTGAAAAAATCGGTAAGGATCATACGGCTGAGGCCGTGTTCGTGCTGGGTATTATTTCTACCCTGATGATATCTGAAAGTCTCTTTGAGGCCTCGGAACTGGCCTATGCTTTCCAGCATACCGGGGAGAAACATTTTCTAGCACCCCTTTCCCTGGTCTGGATTTTCAAGGGCATGCTAGCATCGGCATCCCAGGAATTTCTCCAGGGACTCCATATTTTCATGTACTTTGTTCACGATCTGGCCTTTTTCTTTTTCCTTTGCTTTTTGCCCATGGGTAAGCATTTTCATGTCATAACTTCGGTTTTTAATGTTTTTTTCATGAGGGTTCAAAAGGGTAATATCAAACCGGTTCAATACGGGATTAAAGATGAAGAACTGGATGATCTGGAATCCTTTGGTGTTAAAAAACTGGAAGATTTTACCTGGAAGCACATGCTTGATTTTTATTCCTGTGCCGATTGCGGCAGGTGTTCGGATCAATGTCCTGCCAATGCCGTGGGAAGACCTCTTTCCCCGAGGTTTATCACCATTAAGGCCAGGGATTTAATGTTTAAAAACTATCCCATGTCAGGTGAAATATACAAGAGCGATTTGCTGGTGGAAGATATTTACACCGAGGATGAAATCTGGTCCTGCACCACCTGCGGAGCCTGTGAGGAAGAATGTCCCCTGGGCATTGAATACATCGACAAGATGGTTGACCTGCGCCGGGGTATGGTGGATGAGGGCATGGTTCCCCAGTCCCTGCAAAAACCCTTAAAGGCCCTGGAAAAACGAGGCAATCCCTATGGTAAAATGGAGAAAAAACGGGCTGACTGGGCCAAGGATAAGGAATTTAAAGCCAATCATACAATTAAGGATCTGGGTAAGGATTCTGCTGATACCCTGTTCTTTGTAGACAGTATTACCTCCTATGATGACAATATCCAGGAGATTGCCAGAAGAACCTCCATGATCCTTGAGAAGGCAGGTGTTGATTTTGGAATCCTGGGCAAGGCTGAAAAGGACAGCGGCAACGAGGTACTTCGGTTTGGAGAGGAGATGCTCTACCAGGATCTGAAAGAACAAAATACAGAGGCCATTCTGGAATCCGGGGTTAAACAGATCGTAACGGCCGATCCCCATGCCTATAATGCATTGAAAAATGATTATACAGGTTTACCGGAGGTGAAGCACATCAGCCAGGTGGTTGCCCAAAAAGTTGCTGCAGGTGAGTTGGAACTTATGCCATGCAAGGATCCAGACAAGGTGTATGTCTACCATGATCCTTGAGAAGGCAGGTGTTGATTTTGGAATCCTGGGCAAGGCTGAAAAGGAC
>DAOWDR010000291.1 GCA_030638935.1 Desulfobacteraceae bacterium
TGGTTTGTCATCTGTTCTGTTTTCAAGCCAATAGAGAAAATTGACCATTGCAACCCCGTCTTTAACTGCAGTCTGCCGCATATGACCTATTTCCACCTCATTTTTAACGGCCTTGAGTTCTGTGGCGGGATTAACTTTTTCAATGATCCTGGCCTTTGGGTTAACAGCCTGAAAAAGGGCATACCCCACGGCATCGGGATCAAGACGGATGCTGTTTTCACCAAGGCTGCCCAAGGCATCCTTCACCAGGGTATAGGGCTGCAATTCAATTTTGTCCTGTTCAAATTGGGAAACAAGGGCATCAGCCACCTTATCCGGATTGATAAAAAGAATCGCCCGGTCAAGTGTAATAAGGGCAAAGGCCAGATTAACTGGATTTGTGTGAACATCCTCCCCCCTGAGATTAAAGGTCCAGGCAATGTCGTCCAGGGTGGTAATCAAATGGGTATCAGCCCCTGATTTCACCATGGCATCCCTGATTTGGGCAAGTTTTTCAACCCTTGTCTTCCCGGCATAGGTGTCGGAAAAAATC
Organism: Desulfobacteraceae bacterium; assembly: GCA_030638935.1. Taxonomy (GTDB): domain Bacteria; phylum Desulfobacterota; class Desulfobacteria; order Desulfobacterales; family Desulfobacteraceae; genus NBML01. Next base: position 533 of record DAOWDR010000291.1, read on the forward strand.
CAGGCCCTGGATGCCGGCATGGGGGGTCTATCTGCCCAGATATCTGAAACAAGATCAGTATCGGTATCCAGCTCAATCCCTTTTTGTGTGAATAATTTTATATATTTTTTCACATTTGCAGCAGAGACCAGATTGCCGTCCAGGGCAATTATATCCCCCTTTGAAAAGGTCTGGAACAACCAGTTTTCAAACTCGGGAACATCATCATCCCCCTGCTTGAACAGCTCAAAGCCCGACCCCTTTATCTGGGATGCGGCCTGGATCCAATACCTGAAGTCTGTCCAGAGGATGGCAGAATTTTTTGTTACCACGGCCGTACCTGCAGAGCCGGTAAAACCGGTCAGCCATTTCCTTGCCTGCCAAAACTCCGCCATATATTCGCTCTGGTGGGGATCACCGCTGGGAACTACAAGGGCTGCGATATTCCTGTCAGCCATTTGTTTTCTTAACAGATTTATTTTTTCGTTGGTATTCAAAAATTGTATCCTTTATTTATTCTATTACAAATCGGTTGATCAAATTATCCAGTTTCCCAGTCTGGGTTCCCATTTCCTGGGTATCAGCGTTAATGTTTGTACAATTTTCAGACATTTTTGCGCTGGACTTATTCACTGTTTCCATCTGGGTTGCGATGTCGGTGGTCAGGGCGTCAAACTGAGATATATTGGCGTTGACATCGGAGATACCCGTGGCCACGGTGGCTGTATTATCTGCAATTTCCTTGGTGTTGGCGGATTGCTCCTCAATGGCCGAGGCAATATCATTGACCACATCGTTCATGTTTCCAAATGTTTTCAATATACCGGCCATTTCATCCACTGTGTCCTCTGTGGAATGCATGATATTGTCAATTTTCCCCTTTATATCCTGGGTGGCCGTGGCCGTCTGCCTGGCAAGTTCTTTTATCTCCCCTGCGACAACGGCAAACCCTTTTCCGGCCTCACCGGCACGGGCAGCCTCAATGGTGGCATTCAGGGCCAGAAGGTTTGTCTGTTCGGAAATATCATTAATGGATGCAGTAAATACATCAATCTCCTTTGCATCTGCGCCCAACCGGTTCACTTTTGCCGAGGCAGATTCAATTTTTTCCCCGGTGTCCAGGCTCATGGCCCTGGCGGATTCAGCATTCTTGGCAATTTCATTGATGGTGGCTGTCATCTCTTCTGTGGCCGATGCCACAATATCCAGGTTATCTGAAGACTGACCCACCACCTGGGAAATGGAAGAAATCTGTGAACTCATTTCATTGGTGGACCCTGTGACCGCCTGGGTGATGTCCAGCATCTGGCCTGAATTATCCGATATATCCAGGGAAGCTTTTTTTGTCACATCAACGGAATGGGACAGGGCTTGTGAGCTTTTGGAAATATCCTGGATCATTGTCTGAAGTTTTTCTATAAAGACATTGAACCAATGGGAAAGTTCTCCGATCTCGTCTTTGGATGTGATGGGGATGCGCTTGGTCAGATCGCCTTCACCTTCAGCCACATCTTTGAGACTTACGGTAACCCTTAGGATGGATTTCACTATGGTGCCGGAAAAAAATAGAGCAAGGGGAATTATCAGAACAATGCAGCAAAGATAGACAATCACCAGAGTATACACCAATTGCATGGTGTTATCCACAACGGTTTTATTGGAAGTTAACACAGATACGGCGCCGCAAAGGGCTTTATTAGTATAAATCGGCAGCAACCCCTGGAAATATTTATTTTTGTTCACCTCTATCACTCCGGGAACAGCTGATTGTTTTTCCAGGGTCCAATCGGAAGCCACTGTCAATGAAAGTCCTTCCCTTTTAATGCTTCCATAGGAAGGCAAATCACCCAGGGACAGCTTTTCCCCAACAAATATATTGACATGCATGCCGGTTAGTTCCGTCATCTGGCTTACAAAGGCCTGGTCCAGCCGTTTTGACAAGACCACAACCCCGAAACGGCGGGGCTCCATTTGATCGGTTTCCTTATTGTAGTCATCCACCATAACCGGTACGGAGATGGACAATGCCAGATGGTCCCCCAGCCTGCCCAGAAAACCTGTTGGCTTTGTTGAGTCCGTGGGAGGTTCCAGAACTCGGCTTTCAAGGTCACTGACAGAAGAAGCCGTCTCCCATTGGCTCTTTTTTAAATCCTCTGTTTCTTTTATATGTGCATATTTAAACTCTTTTTTTGGATTCACATAATAATAGCCTGCCACCAGACTGCCCTTTTCTTTTTGTTCAGCAAATGCCACAAGTTCTCCCACAGCATCATAGACAGCCATTTTCTGGATATTATTTGCAGAAGCCGTGGCAAACATGGCATTGGCAAGATCTACAAAGGCGCTTTCAGTCATGCTCAGATCATAATCCGTTTTAAACTCACCAATAAATTTGACATTCTCACTTACCTTGAACACCGTATCCATCTGGCTGATTTTCTTAAACAGATCCTGTTGGATCTCTTGAATCTTATTTTTAATATTATTGACCCCAACCACAAGATTGGTATTGGTTGCCGCAACATTTTGGCTGTAGGTGACATAGGAGACCACCAGGGAGGAGACAATCATGACAATAAAGATCACAAAAACGATAACACTTAAGATCTTTTGCTTTAATTTAAAGGAAGAAAAAATCATGGCACCACTTTATCTTTATTTTTGGTTAATATATTTTTGCATCTTTTTTAAAAACCAAACCATGAATGCCATACTATATATATAAAAGATACTCAATATTTTTCCTTGATTCAAAGGGGAAGGCATGGTAAATCCATACCATACGGTATGGTTTGTAATCATATGGAGCCCCATAAAAAAACATGAAAAAAACTATCAAAAACAATTGGTTTGCCGAAGGGTTCAAGATTCTCAGGTCCACAGGTGCAGCCGGATTGACCATTGAAAACCTGACCCAGGGCCTGAACAAAACCAAGGGCTCTTTTTACCATCATTTTAAAAACAGAAACGATTATTCCAGACAGCTTCTGGAACAATGGGAAGAAAGCCAGGCCATTGAAATCATCCAGAGCAGTAAACAAAAAAAAACCTTAGAGGGTATTAATGAAACCCTTGTAAACTTGTCTGAAAAAGCCATGGACCCTAAAACAGAAGTGGCCATAAGGGCTTGGGCTCTGCGGGACCCCCTGGCCCGGAAATTTCAGGAACGAATTGACTCCCAGCGGATGGATTTTTTAAGAAACATGTTTTCACTTATGACCGATGACAAGGACAAGGCGGAACTTTTTTCCCTGATCCGGTATTGCTTTTACATCGGTAGCCACCAGATCATTCCGGCCATGGATGAAAAAGTCTATGGACAAAACCTGGCCGCATTAATGGAAATGTTTGAACAATATATACAAAATAATACAATTATTACAAAAAAAGGACCAGCCCATGAAAACCATTATTGAACCCTTTAGGATTAAAACCACAGAGCCCATTAAGATTATTTCACGGGAAGAACGGGTCAAGGCCCTTGACCTTGCCCATGAAAATGTCTTTTTGCTGGATGCCGAAGATTGCTGCATTGATCTTTTAACCGATTCCGGCACAGGGGCCATGTCCACTAGGCAATGGGCTGCCATGATGTTGGGAGACGAGTCATATGCAGGCTCCAGATCCTGGAAACATTTTGAAAAAACCGTACAGAGCATTACCGGGATCAAACACATACTGCCCACCCACCAGGGAAGAGCGGCAGAGGGGATTCTTGCCCAGACCATGATAAAAAAAGGCCAGGTCATCCCCAATAATTCCCATTTTGATACCACCCGGGCCAATATTGAATTTGTGGGAGGGATTGCCGCCAACCTTCTCTGTGCCGAAGGGACAGACACGGCAGATGAATCGCCCTTTAAGGGGAACATGGACATTGAAAAACTGGAACAATGTATTGCCGAGCACGGCCGGGAAAAAATCCCCTTTGCCATGATCACGGTCACCAATAATACCGGCGGGGGCCAGCCCGTTTCCATGGCCAATATCCGGGCGGTTAAAAAAGTGCTCAAAAAGCATGATATTCCCCTGGTCATTGATGCCTGCAGGTTTGCCGAAAATTCATATTTTATCCATGAAAAGGAAAAAGGATATCATGGCACCTCTTTGCTGGAGATTGCCAGGGAAATGTTCTCCCATGCCGATGCTGCCACCATGAGCTGCAAAAAAGACGGGCTTGCCAATATCGGCGGCTTCCTCATTTGCAATGATGACACCTGGGCGGAAAATTTCAGAAACCTTTTGATCATGCGGGAAGGTTTTCCCACCTATGGCGGCTTAGCGGGACGGGATCTTGAAGCCATTGCAGTGGGGTTGATGGAAGCCCTGGAGTATGACTACCAGGTTTACCGCCAGGCCACGGTACAATATTTAAGCAAAAGCCTGATTGAAATCGGGGTTCCCATTGTCAGGCCGGCCGGCGGCCATGCAGTCTTTCTGGATGCAAAAAAAATGCTCCCCAACATACCCCCTTTACAATATCCGGGTATTGGTGTGATAAATGCCCTATATATAGAAGGAGGCGTCAGGGGGGTGGAACTGGGAAGCGTCATGTTCGGCAGCTTTGATGAAAACAAAAATGAATTGCCCTCCCCCCTTGAACTGGTACGGCTTGCCTTTCCCCGACGGGTCTATACCCAGAGTCACTTTGATTACCTGATAGAGGTTATTAAAGAGGTCTGGGAGAAAAAGGATGAAATTCCCGGCCATAGGATAACCTATCAGACCCCGTTTTTGCGGCATTTCACCTGCCATTTTGAGAAAGTGACCCCCTAAAACAGTCCCCGAAGAAAATTCGGTTGATTAGGCTTGTCTATACAAGACAAGCCTCCCATTTCCAAGGGTTTGCAAATTAATATTCGATTTTTTTTATGCCCCGTAATTTTTTTTTACTTGACTATAACCATCCTTCTTTTTATATTTGCAACACTCACAATAAAAATTGTAGTTATGCTGTACTAAAAGTTAATTTAAACAAAGGGGAATAAAAGATGAAATCTATTTTTAAAATGTTGGCTGTTGCATTATTGTTACTGATTGGCATTACTGCACCAGGTTTTGCAGGCGATACAGTCAAAATCGGTGTTGGTGGGGTTATTTCCGGTGACTTGGCGCCCTATGGTATTTCTGCCTTAAGGGGTGTTGAAATTGCCATGGAAGATATCAACGCCAAGGGCGGTATCCTGGGTAAAAAAATTGAACTTCTCATCGGCGATGATGTGTGTAAACCTGAAGTTGCTGTTAACATGGCGACCAAACTGGTTTCAGACGGTGCCCAGATGATCATCGGCCATGTATGTTCAGGATGTACCATTGCTGCAAACAAAATTTATAAAGATGCCAATCTTCTGGTTGTCTCCCCGGCATCCACCAATGATGACCTGACCCTTACGGGTAAACACCCCAACTTTTTCAGAACCATTGCCTATGACGGCGCCCAGGCAGTGCTCATGACCAACTTTGCGAAAAACGAACTCAAAGCAAAAAAGATTGCCCTGATCCATGACAAAGGAGATTATGGAAAAGGTCAGATGGAACTTGCAAGAGCTGAATTTGAAAAAATGGGCGGTGTTGAAATCGTATTGTTTGAAGGTGTTACAACCGGTGCAGTTGACTTTACCGCCATTGTACAGAAAATCAAAAGATCCAAAGCAGACCTCACCATGTGGGGCGGATATCACTCAGATGCCTCCAAAATTGTTCAACTGCTGAAAAAGAAACGGGTAAAAACCACTTTCTTTGGCGGTGACGGCATCATCGGTGACAACTTTACCACACTGGCCGGCAAATATTCCGACGGTGTTTATGCAACAGGCCCCAATGATACCTCATCAAACCCCCTGTACCAGGAGCTTTCCGCTAAACATCTAAAAAAATACGGTGAAAAACCCGGAACATTCTTTTACAATGGTTATGCCTGTGCCCAGGCCCTTGCCCAGGCAGCCGAAAAAGCAGGCTCCATTGATTCCGACAAAATGCGGTCAGCCATGTTTGAAATTAAAATTGATTCTCCCCTGGGACCCATTGGTTTTGATAAAGCCGGGGACGTTATTGGTGCCGGTTTCTCTGTCTATAAAGTTATTGACGGGAAATACACACAGGTTAATTAACAGCTGATTCTTATACAAAACAGGAGCGCAATTCTCATATTGCGGCTCCTGTTTTTGTCTAGGCTGATTTTAGTTTGATTTAACAAAGTTTAGGAGTTGCAATTAATTAACATGCGTTGGATTAATATAACAATAGGTGTGGCTATCGCCGGGATACTGGGTTTTTTTGGTATCAGGGAAGTGATTGCCGACCCTGTCTATTTTTTGGAACTGGTTTTAGGGGGTCTTACAAGGGGCAGTATTTATGCCCTGATCGCCCTTGGATATACCATGGTATACGGTATCATCCAGCTGATCAACTTTGCCCATGGTGAAATCTATATGATAGGTGCCATGACTGCTCTTATTGTTGCCAGTGTACTAGGTCTTTGGGGATGGAACTCTGCTGTGATTGCCATCCTTGCCGTTGTCTTTGCCGTTGTTTATTCCTGCGCCTATGGATTTACCGTTGAAAAAATCGCATACAAACCCCTGCGAAATGCACCCAGACTATCTGCCCTGATTTCTGCAATCGGCATGAGTCTCTTCCTCCAGAACTATGTAATGCTGGCCCAGACACCTGAATTTCTCCCCTTTGAAAGCCTGATTCCCGATTTTGCATTCTGGGAACCCTATGCACACATTATTACCTCTGTTGAGTTGTCCATTATTATCACCACTGTGATTGTCATGATCCTTCTGGGGATGCTCATCAAATTTACCAGAATCGGTAAAGCCATGCGGGCCACGGCCCAGGACAAGGTAATGGCAGCTCTTCTTGGCATCAATGTCAACCAGGTAATTTCAACCACCTTTGTGGTGGGATCGGCAACCGCTGCCATCGGCGGGATTTTGATTGCCTGCCATGTGGGGCAGATCAATTTTTTCATTGGATTTCTTGCGGGCTTGAAAGCCTTTATCGCAGCTGTTCTCGGTGGCATAGGTTCAATTCCGGGTGCTGTCCTTGGCAGTCTTGTACTGGGTCTTTCAGAAAGCTTTTTCACGGGTTATTTCTGGAGCGAATATGAGGATGTCTTTGCCTTTACCATACTTGTTCTCATTCTGATTTTCAGACCTTCAGGAATACTTGGCAAACACGAAACCCAGAAAGTTTAATCACATTATTTGAAAAAGAAGATTATGCTTACAAAAAAAGAAATCAAGCAGTCATTTATAATTGCGTTATGGTTTATGGTGCTGACCTTTCCCATCATGGTCATCAAAGTTAATACCATAAAGAAAATAGTTATTTTCAGGTGGGAGAACCTTCTCTGGACAGGTGCCGTCTGTTTTTTTGCCTCCCTGATCTGGAATTATTTTTTACGAATCAAAGAGGAAAAACAAAAATCCGAGACCTCGGATTATATTCCCACTGTTCACAGGCTTCTTCAAAACGCCAGGTTTCGGTGGCCCTTTCTAATCACCCTGGCCATCTTTTTCCTGGTCTATCCCTTTGTTTTTCCCATGTACCATACCAGTATCATGATATCGGCCCTGGTATATGTAATGCTGGGACTGGGCTTAAACATTGTTGTGGGGCTGGCAGGGCTTCTGGATCTGGGCTACGTGGCCTTTTATGCTGTGGGAGCTTATACCTACGCTCTCTTGAATCTGCATTTCGGCATCAGTTTCTGGCTGGCACTGCCCATTGCAGCAGTCCTGGGATTCGGTTTCGGGACCATTCTTGGGTATCCGGTGCTGCGTCTGAGAGGTGATTATCTGGCCATTGTCACCCTGGGATTTGGTGAAATCATTAGGATTGTCCTTGAAAACTGGGATGATTTTTCAAATGGGCCCAGGGGAATCTCTGATATTCCGTATCCCAGTTTCTTTGGTCACGTTTTCGGGCAGCATAATTCGGTAATTTATATTTACTTTATTGTCATTGGGTTGGTGCTGTTGACCATATTTTTTGTCAACAGACTGGAAAACTCAAGGCTCGGACGCGCATGGATTGCCCTGCGTGATGATGAAATCGCCTGCCAGGCAATGGGTATTGACAAGGTAAAAACCAAACTGACTGCCTTTGCCCTGGGTGCCACCTGGGCTAGTCTCGCCGGAGTGGTCTTTGCAGCCAAAACATCCTATATCAACCCCATGTCCTTTCCCATCTGGGAATCCATCACCATTTTGTGCGTGGTGGTCATCGGCGGCATGGGATCTGCCATCGGCGTCATTGCAGGAGCCCTGGTGCTCATTTTGCTGCCGGAATACTTGAGGGCTGTGGCTGAATACCGTATGCTGGTATTTGGCGCACTCCAGGTTATTGTAATGGTATTCAAACCCGAAGGGTTGATTAAAAGTGTACGTAAAAAATATGAATTTAAAAAAGTAGAAGAATAAATTTATGGAACCGATACTCAATGTAAAAAACCTTACAATGAATTTTGGGGGACTCAAGGCCCTGGACGATGTGAATATAGCGGTTGAGAAGGGAGAGATCGCAGCGCTCATCGGTCCGAATGGTGCAGGGAAAACCACTTTTTTCAATTGCATCACAGGCATTTACGAACCCTCACAAGGATATGTTGCCATCACACCGCCAGGCGAACCCACCCACAAGTTAAAGGGCCTCAAGCCCAACCAGGTGACGGAAAAAGGACTTGCCAGAACTTTCCAGAACATCCGTCTTTTCCACGGCATGACCGTGCTGGAAAACGTGATGATAGGACGGCATTGCAGGATGAAATCAGGAATTTTAGGGGCCATGCTCCGCCCTGCCAGCCAGAAAAATGAAGAAAAAAAGGCAATTGCCGACAGTTATGAGATCCTTGAAAAAATAGGTCTGGAACAATATGTCAATGAAATGGCGATTAATTTGCCCTATGGAGCCCAGCGCCGTCTTGAAATTGCAAGGGCCCTTGCCACTGATCCTGTTATCCTCCTGCTGGATGAACCGGCAGCCGGCATGAATCCCCAGGAGACAAAAGAGCTGGACGATCTGATCATCTGGCTGCGGGACAATGAAGACCTGTCTATTTTACTGATTGAACATGACATGAAACTTGTCATGAGTCTTTCCGACAGGATTCATGTGGTGGATTATGGCAAAAAAATTGCTGAAGGCACACCGGAAGAGGTAAAATCCAATCCGGAAGTCATCAAAGCCTATCTTGGAGATGAGTCTGAAGATGCTTAAATTAAAAGACGTACATACCTATTATGGAAATATCCATGCCCTCAAGGGTATTAATATTGAGGTGTCAGAAGGAGAGATCATCTCCCTGATCGGTGCCAACGGGGCTGGAAAATCAACCACTTTGATGACAACTTCCGGTATAGTCCCGGCCAAACAGGGCAGTATCGAATTCAAGGGCCAGGACATCACCCATTTGCCGCCGGATGAAATTGTTAAACTGGGGATCTGCCAGGTACCCGAAGGCAGGAGAATTTTCCCCTACCTGACCGTGGCGGAAAATCTGGATATGGGAGCATTCTTAAGGAATGATAAAACCCAAATCAAAGAGGATATTGACTATGTATACGGTCTTTTCCCCATCCTTGCAAACCGGAAAAACCAGGTCGGGGGCACCCTGAGCGGCGGTGAGCAGCAGATGCTTGCCATTTCAAGAGCCCTTATGAGCAGGCCCAAGGTGCTGCTCCTGGATGAACCCTCCCTTGGCCTTGCTCCCATCATTATAAAACAGATTTTTAGTATTATTAAAAAAATAAATGAAGAGCATAATACCACCATATTTATTGTGGAACAGAATGCCAATCTGGCTCTTAAGGCAGCCAATAGGGGATATGTCATGGAAAATGGGGCGATCACCATGACAGACACCGGTGAAAACCTGCTTACCAATGAGGATGTAAAAAAGGCCTATTTGGGAATATAAGTAACCATTACCCTTGCCTGGCTGATATGGCCCACATGATTTAGGAAGGATGGTGCCGTAAAGGTGTCCTATTGGGAGGAACGGGCAAAGGCGATTAATCCCATTCCCGTGATGATAATTCCTGTTATCCCAATGGCATTGGGAAGGGCGGCCCCTAAAAAAAGGACTTCTCCGGCCAAAGCAAACACCACTTCACTGCATTGGGTGGCATCCACAGCTGCAAGCTTTGCCGGTGTATCTGCCTTTCCCCTGGCATATAAAAACAGGGAGGTCGCAACCACCCCGGACAATAAAGCCACAAGAGCTGTATTCACCCATTGTCCAGGCGAGGGTGGTCCAGGGTTTGAAAAAAAATACAGAACCCCCCAAAAGGGTATACTTCCTGCGGACAAAAGAAACACCTTTGCAAAGGGATTGTCTAAAACCAACCCATCAATTTTTGGCACCCCTTTTCGACCGGTTTTTGCCTCCCAGACCAATTGATTGCCCAAAGGATAGCAAAAAGCTGCCACAAGAACCGGCATAGCACCCAACAGCAAGGACTTAAGGTTAGAGGTCTCAAAATGCCCCAGGTTCACCAGGCAGACTCCACCAAAAACCACCAGGGCCCAGGCCCAGATTTTTTTGGGAAATCGCCTGCCAAACCCCAATAGGATAAAAAGGGATGCAATAATGGTAAGCTGCCAGGTGGTGGCCACCACCCAGCCAGGGGAATGGTCTGCACTAAAACAGATCAATGCGTAAAAAGCCCCAAAACCGATGCTGCCGGAAATTATCCAGAAAAAAAGATTTTGTCTCAGTTCTTTCAAAGTGGTTTGCAAAAAGGAAAATCCCCTGGTGACAACAATCCACCCTCCCAAAAGAAAGAGCATATACCCGTAACGCAGGGCACCCGACCAGAACCAATGACCTCCCCCAAGACTCATCATCCGGTTCAGCACAAAGGTGCTACTAAAAAAAACCCCGGAAATCAAACCGATTGTCATTAAACGAATCATACCGGCCTTTCATCATTTTAGAACTTTGGGAAACTAAACAAAAAGCCCGTGGAAATAATATACCACGGGCTTTTTTAAATTTTAATTATACTAATTTGCTGACCAGGTTAAAGATCCTTTTTCAAATTAATAAACTCGCTGCGACTAAATCCAAGTTTTTTAAAAAAGGAAAGCACATCAATGGAATCCCACATAACAGAGGAATAAATGGAGTTAACCCCTTTTTCCTTGTAGATTTCACAGATCCTGTTGGCAAGCTTAAGTCCAAGACCCTGGCCCATGTGATCGGGGTGGACACCAATGGAAACAATCCATGCGCTTTTCTGAATACCGAATCCTGCGTAAAGGGTGGTGGATATCATGTAACCTACCACCTTGCCGTTGACTTCGGCCACCAGGCTTGCTTTACCATTACCGTCGGAAACATGCTGTTCAATCAATTTTTTAAAATCAACCTGTGCATCTTCTTCTGAAATGGCAATCCGTATATCCTGAATGGCTTGTGTATCTTCCAACCTGATTTCTCTTATGCTGATGCTTTCTTCCACAAGATTCTCCATTCTTATTCTACTTTTATAATTTTCACGATGTGCCCTACCCAGTTGGGGGGAAGATAAATTCTGCCGCTGTTACCAGAGGATTTGACCTCTTTTTCGATCATTTCCTCTCCGTAGACCTCAAATTTAACCTTGGCCTGGGAGCTGGATTTTTTGTTTAAATTCTTATCTTTCTTATCATTATCAGCCATATAACATCCTATTTTTACAAAAAGAACCTTTCATACATTTTTTTTAAACAAGCGTCAATTTTTTTTTGTATAAATCACTTTATATTTATCAGGAGATTGAAGCACTCACTAATGTTTATTATATAGCCATATTATATCTATAATATTTTTTTTTCAATATCAAATAAAGCAATCAGGAAAAGAAAGATCCCTTTCCTGATTGCCCGTCTTATTCAATCTTTACAGCAGGGGCGTGTACACAGCACTTTTCATGATTGTGTAACGCATGGCCAGATCCCCGGCCAGTACAGCAGCCAGTCTTAAAAAGATCAAAAATCCGTTGGTATCTCCACCCCACATGACCAAGGTCAGCAATGCAGGCAGGGCAAGGCCCAGCCCACCGACTCCAATGTAGAAAATTTTTGACAAATCCCCCTTGAGTTGAGTCCAAATGGACTCTTTCCCTATTTCATTGGCATGAAAGGTTCCCCATACATAAAGAATGATACAGAGCAGATAAATCAAGAAAAATGCCTCTGACCAGACTTCCATACCGGATGCCAGGGCACCGTTGCCGCCCATGACAAACATCATCTGCAACAATTGGCTGCCCACCCAAATCCCTGAAATCAGGGAA
>DAOWDR010000419.1 GCA_030638935.1 Desulfobacteraceae bacterium
CTGATTTTACAGCCATAGGCTACGTTTTCCTTTACATTGAGCCAGGGAATCAGGGCTGGCTGCTGGAAGAGCATGGACCGGGAGGGATGGAGCCCCTCAATTTTCTGACCATCCACATTTATGGAACCGGAACTTGGGAGTTCAAGCCCGGCAAGAAGGTTTAAGAGAGTGGTTTTTCCGCACCCGGACTCGCCCAGAATGACAACAAAATCACCTGCATCAATGGAAAAGGAAATATCTTTGAGTACAATATGATCGGCTTTTTTAGGGTTGCTGTAGGCTTTGGTTACTTTTTCAATATCAATTTTCACAGTTTCATTTCCGATACAGCCTTTGCTGCACAGGCAGAGTTAAGAAAAGCATCCAGATCAATGGTTTGGGGCATCACCCCCATGGTATCCGTCATATAGGTTTGAATTATGTTTAGTTTTTCCCTGTCTGCTAATAATTTTTTTGGGTTAAAGCTTATTCCACTCTTTAAGAGAGACTGTCTGACAATCTCTTGTTCTTGGCCCAGGAAATTTTGGGCAAAATCAATTAGGTTATTATCTATTGGGGTGTCCAGTATCTGTGTGTCCAGGGCTTTTGCAGATTGGAAAAAATGGCTAATCAGTTCTTCAATGGCCTGGGATCCAAGGCCAGCCTGCACCACAAATCCGCAACAGGGATGGTCCTTCCACAGGCTGTCCGAGGTACATAGTTTGTCTGCGGTTCCCTTGGCAAGGGCCTGGCTGCCATAGGGTTCTGCAACCATATAGGCGCCGATATCCTGGTCTTCATCGTTCTCAAGCATTTGGGGCATGAGAAAGGGGCTTGCAGGCTCTGTTATAATTGTTTTGGGTTCTGTTTTAAGGGCGCCGGCGGGCTTGGGGTTTAAACCGGCTGCGGCCAGAAGCTTATGGAGCAGGAGGTGCTGAACAGATAAATCATGGGGGATTAAAATACTTTTTCCCTTTAAATCAACAAGGCGTTTTATGCGGGCTTCCTTGTTTTTTACCATCAAACTACCGGATCTGTGTACAAACATTAAAAAAGAAATATCAAGGCCTGCTGCAAATAGGTCCATTGCCAGGGGAATTGTTATGAATGCACCGTGGAGATCACCCTGTCTTAATCCTTCGCTAATTTGTTCCCAGGAATTCATGGGAATATTTTCAAGGGTTGAGTGATGTAATTGATCACCATTGGACTGAAGCCGGAAAACAGAGTACCCCAGAATCAGGTGATCAATAATTTTTAAATGTCCGATGCGAATAAGATCTTTCTCCATTAATACCTCTTTTTTTCGGCCCCTTGGTATTAATACCACACCATAAAAATAAGCTGATATAACGAGGGTATTATTACCACAGGCACAAAATTCTGGCAAGGCTATTAAAGGTTACCGCTTGATATGGAAAGACAAATGATATAAAACAGACCAGTATAAAAAACAAAGTAGATATCATGATATGAATGACCATTCCCAAAAACCTGTTACCCTGGATTATTTTCTAAAACCTGGGTATATATACCTGCCTGAAAAACCCACGGTGATATCCACTGTGCTTGGATCATCTGTTTCTGTCAGCCTCTATGATAAAATGCTTGCAATCGGAGGTATGAATCGTTTTGTTTTTCCTGTTGTTGATACCGGAAAACAGACAACCTCCTTGTATGGCAATATTGCTGTCTTGACCCTGATCCGGATGATGCTGAAAAATGGTTCTGCACTGTCAAACCTTGAAGCACAGATTTTTGGTGGTGCCTATAATTCCGTGGACTCATCCCGGGATATCGGCCGGGACAATTGCAAGACTGCCAGACATATTTTAAACCAAAAGCAGATAAAAATTGTTTCAGAGGATGTGGGCGGGGAGATGGGGCGGAAAATTGTTTTTAATACCCTGAATAATGAAATTTTAACCCTGAAGGTGGACCGGCTCAGGGATTCGGACTGGTACCCCTACAAGGGGGTGCGTTAGGCCCTGGTTAAAGGCGTCCTTTGCGGATGATGGCCACCAACAGCCATATTCCCATTACGGCAGCAGCTATGAATCCTGCAATTCCAATTACGGAAACCCCAAACACAAGGGGTGGAATGTTTGAATTCAGCACAATGGCAGAGCCTAGAATCAGGGCGGCAATTATAATGGAAAAAGAGATCCTGTTGCTGGTCTGGTCTTGGGTGACCATCAATTTATCAAGCCCTTCAATTTTTACTATTGTTTTCAGCTTGCCCTGTTTTGCCATGGACACCAGGTCCATTGTATCCCCGGGCAATGTTTGAATCAGTTTAAAGGATTCCCTTGCAATCCCCATAATATCCCGGGCAATGCGGGAGGGGGAAAATTTCAAATATTTTGCTGCCGTAACATAGGGAATGGCGTGGCCAATCATATCAAAATCAGGGTCCAGTTTTCTGGCAACCCCTTCAATGGAGACAAATGCCTTCATCATCAAAAAGAGATCCGGCGGAATCCTGAGGCCATGGGATGCGCAAAGCTCTAAAAATTCATTGACCATGCGGGAGGTTTTAATCTCCTTTAATGCACGGGACAGATGAATGGAGGTAAACAGGGCAATCCCCTTTTCAAGGCTTGTCATATCAGGCAGGGTTTCATATTCAGCCAATTCACAGAGTAATTGCGCCACAAGCTTTGTGTTGTTCGATGCAAGGGCGTGAATCAGGTCAACAAATATCTCCCGGGTGGTCTGGTCCACAAACCCGGTCATGCCGAAATCCACGGGGCAGATCCGGTTGCCTTCAAGGATGAAAAGGTTGCCGGGGTGGGGGTCTGCGTGGAAAAATCCATGTTCAAATACCTGTTTCATGATAAAGTCGGCCCCGTGTCTGGTGATCTTTTTTCGATCAAGGCCGGCCCGGTCAATGGCCTCAATATCATCGGCTTTAATTCCATGGATGAACTCCATGGTCAGGACCCGTTCACTGGATTCTTCCCTGTGGACCTTTGGGATATGGATGGTCTTGTCCTTGACAAATTGTTGGGCCATCTGTTCCATGTTAGCGGCCTCGATGGTGTAGTCAAGCTCTTTTTCAAGGGTCTTGGCAAATTCTTCCACAATCCTGACCGGCCTGAACAGGGCCACTTCCTCAATGTTTTTTTCCATGATGGAAGCCAGGTGGTGGATAATTTCAAGGTCTGCTTCAATGGTTTTCCGTATACCCGGCCTCTGGATTTTGACGGCTATCTGGTCATTGTCCTTAAGCCGGGCCCTGTGAACCTGGCCTATGGATGCAGAGGCCAACGGGGTTTCATCGATAAAGTCAAAGATTACAGTATGGGGTTTGCCAAATTCCGAGGCAATGATGTGGGTGACATGTTCAAACCCGAAGGGCGGAACGCTGTCCTGGAGTTTTGCAAGTTCGTAGGTCAGATCAACGGGAATCAGGTCTGGCCGTGCGGAGAGAACCTGGCCCATTTTTATGAATGTGGGGCCAAGTTCCTCCAACGCCATCCTGATCCGCTGGTTCTTAGATAGTTTTTCAACTTTCTCATGGGTCTTGGTAAAGGGGATCAGTTTCAGGCCTGATTCAATATAGTGGTCAATTTTCATGGCCGCTATAATATTTCCAAATCCGTATTTGAAAATAATACCAATGATCTGCTGGTATCGGATCAGGTGCCTGTACCGTTTGCCGACCCTTCCTATGGTTTTAATGCTGAGCATAAAAGATAGCTGTGTTTATTCTTTTTTATTTTCAGCTATTTTTTCAGTCAATTTGTCAATTCGCTGGTTCAAACGTTTAATGTCTGACCTGGAGGGTAAATCCAGCTTCACCAATATTTTTTCAATGGCTGCTTCAATTTTTTTATCCAGACCCTCTTTGGCATCTTCATATTTTTGCTGGCACTCATTGAGAAATTGTTTTGCCTCTCCCTGGTTCATCTTGGATTGTTCTGCAAATTCCTTTGCCAGTTCCTCAATTTCGCTTTTGGATCTCAGGGCCAGGCCCACACCGGTTAACAGGCTTTTTTTTATGTAATCTAACATTTATCCTTCTCCCCTTTCTTATGATCTGGTTTTTATTTTGAACCAAAGGAGACATCCAGCATATCCTCTACACAGGTGTCTGCCTCCAAGATGGCATCCATCTTACCATAGGCTTGGGGAAGAAGGGTAGAAATAAAAAATTTGGCCGTTGCCAGCTGACCTGCATAAAAGGCTGCATCCTTGTTTTTGGCAGCTTTTGCTGCTACGGCTTCCTTTTCAAGACTTCCCACTTTTTTGGCAAGTTTTGGGGCGGCAATACTTGCCCGCCACAGATGCATCCAGGCAAAGGTGATATCACCTGTGATCTCCAGAAAGGGATGGGCAAAGGCATAGGCATTTAATGCCTGGTCTGATCTGGATCGCTCACCAATGACCTTTGCCACCTCCTCAAGCCGTGATACACCATGGGCAACTTTTGCAGTCAGCTCTTCAACCCCTTCAATCCCTTGGGCATCCTGGATGGTTTTTTTGATCTGGGCAATAAAATAGTCAAAGGAGGTTCCCTGGTTCATGGAAAGTTTCCGGCCCAGAAGATCCATGGCCTGGATTCCGTTAGTACCTTCATAGATCATGAAAATCCTGGTATCCCTCATGAGCTGCTCCACGGGAAATTCCTGGACATATCCATAGCCGCCGTAGACCTGGACTCCGTGGGAGCAAACCTCAAGGGATTTATCCGTGACATAGCCTTTGACAATGGGGGTTAATACCTCAATCAACGCAGCTGTTTCTTTTTTCAGGGTTTCATCATCTGTGGTATGGACAATGTCCGAGCATTTTCCGTAATAATAGATCAAAGACCTCATACCCTCGGTATAGGCTTTCATATTGAGCAGTTGGCGTTTTACATCCGGGTGCTGGATAATGGCGACGTCTTTGGCCGAGGCATCCTTGCCGGCCGTAAGGTGCCTTCCCTGTATCCTTGTCCTGGCATATTCCAAGGCATACATATAGGAGGCAGA
>DAOWDR010000668.1 GCA_030638935.1 Desulfobacteraceae bacterium
GCATCAACGGTAATTTGATTTAAGGGATCAAACATTTGTGAAACCCTGGCTTTTGGACAGGTGCCTCCATGGGATGGGTGCCAGGCTCCAAAATGGTCCTCAATCGCTTCAAGCCTTGGCAATTGAGCGGTGGTCCCGTCAACAGCCAATAGGTTAAAGCCATGCCATTTCAGTGGCCTAAAACTTTTATAGAAATGATCAACTAACTCTGAATTAAGTTCAATGAACGCTTCGTATTTCAATTTCATTCTTGCTTTTGTTAAAGCTGCTTTGGAAACGATTCGTTTTGCTACATCAAAACGGTTTATGGCCTTGAAAAAATGATCGAGTTCATCCTGATAGGACCCTTTGATGAGATTTATTAAGAAAAATAATAAGGTTGTAAATGGAAGTTTTCTTTGACGTGTGAAGTCTTTTGACGATTGTCTATGTCGTTTAAGGAAGTCCTTGGAAGTAATAAGGTGTTTTAAATATTTAATCAGCTCGGCACAGTTCTGGAAAAGCAGCATCCATGCCAACTTTGGGAGTTTCGTCAATTTTTTTCAACATTTTTTTGCTCCTTTTTGGATGATTAAAATTACTTTTCCTATACTAATTATTTTATCATAACTATCTAAAATATCAAGATATTTCCCTTAAGTTAATGACATTGAATGCTCACGAGGAAACCGTATTAAATTATTTATTATAACAAGGGTCTGTATCGTGTTCATAAGCACAAATCAAATCTCTAATAAATTTTATTTAATAAAAATTATTGACAAAAATTTTTATTTTTTTAATATCTGAACAGGAATAAACATTATAAATAAAATCATTGGGTATATATGGAAGACAAAAAAATAGACGACCTGGACCGGAAGTTGATTAAACTGCTCTCCGTGGACGGCCGGATGCCAGCAAAGGAAATAGCAAAAAATATTGGAGTTTCAGCTCCCACCATCCAGTCCCGGGTACGTTCGCTTATTGAGCGCGGTATTCTCAAGGTAGCAGGAATGGTAAATCCCTTCAGGGTTAAGGGCATGCTGGTTGCCATCATTGCCATACGGGTGGATGACAACGGAAAAATGGGGCAGGTCATTGACCAGCTCATGGAATTTGAAAATGTTGCCTGGGCTAT
This sequence comes from Desulfobacteraceae bacterium, assembly GCA_030638935.1. GTDB lineage: Bacteria > Desulfobacterota > Desulfobacteria > Desulfobacterales > Desulfobacteraceae > NBML01. The sequence goes on from DAOWDR010000668.1 coordinate 1,121, forward strand.
TGCAGTAACAGGCCGTTACGATATTTTTGCCGAAGTGGTTGTAACAGAGGGGATTGAATGGATGTTTAAATTTTATGAAGAACAAATGAGCAAATTGGACGGGGTCAGCCATGCGGAATCATTCATGGTGACTCACACACGAAGGAAATGGACACTCCTGCCGCCCCAGATCAAAGGCTGGATATCGGAATAAACCCAAGGAAAATTTTATGAAAATTAAAAATATTACAATATGGAAAGAGGATCTGGAACTCACACGCCCCTATACCATTGCCTATGAAACCATAAGTTCGGTTGAGAACCTGTTTGTGAGTCTTGAAACTGAAAACGGGATCACAGGCATTGGAGCGGGGTCACCGGCCGAAGATGTCACTGGGGAGAGTATCTCAACCTGTGAAAACGCCTTGACCGACAGCCTGGAATCGATTTTTTCAGGAAAAGATATCAGATACAACCGATCTCTGCTACAAAAACTCAATACCGTCCTGGCAGACACACCTGCAGCAATGGCAGCTGCAGATATTGCCCTTCATGACCTGACAGCCAAGGTAATCGGCCTGCCCTTGGCTGACATTCTAGGGCGGGTTCATAAATCCCTGCCAACCTCCATCACCATCGGGATAATGCCTGTCAAGGAAACCCTGGAAGAGGCCAGGGAATACCTGGCAAACGGATTTTCTATTCTAAAGGTAAAAACCGGCCTGGATGTTGAAGAGGATATTGAGAGAATTCTGAGGCTCAACCAAGAATTCAAACAGAAGATACGCATGCGTGTCGATGCCAACCAGGGATACGGTCTTAAGGACTTGCATCATTTTTACGAAAAAACGTCGGGTCTGGTGGAGTTTATAGAACAACCCCTTCCTGCAGGAAATCTTTCTAAGATGAGGTCTTTGCCGGAGAATATCCGTGAGCGTTCAGCTGCTGATGAATCTCTTCTCCAGCCCAAAAGTGTTTTAGATCTTCTTTCTTCACCCCGGCCCTTTGGTATTTTTAATATCAAATTGATGAAATGCGGAGGGGTTGCGCCGGGACTGGAAATTGCAAATATGGCCGGGCATGCCGGTATTGATCTTATGTGGGGATGCATGGATGAAAGTATTGTCAGCATTGCAGGAGCCCTTCATGCTGCCATGGCATCCAAGGCCACAAAATATCTGGACCTGGACGGCAGCCTGGATCTGGCACGTGATATTGTCTCCGGCGGCTTTATTATGGAGAATGGATGGTTAAAAACTACAGACCAACCAGGACTAGGAGTAAAAAGAATCTGATGAACTTTGAAAATAATTCTAAAACAGATCCTTTGAA
>DAOWDR010000304.1 GCA_030638935.1 Desulfobacteraceae bacterium
AAAGCTGGTGCAAAGAAGTCGAAAAAAGAACAGGCGGAGAAATTGCCATAAATTATTTCCCGGCCGGCACTTTGACCAAGGCACCCCAAACCTATGACGGTGTTGTTCAGGGTATCGCAGATATCGGCATGACAGTGCTTGCCTATTCAAGGGGACGGTTTCCGGTTGCCTCTGCCATTGATCTTCCCATGGGCTATTCAAGCGGTGTCCAGGCAACAGCAGTTGCCAACGCAGTATTAAACAAATTTGAGCCCAAGGAATTTAATGATACCGCCATGATGTTCGTCCATGCCCATGGCCCAGGATTGATCCATACCCGGGATAAAGCAGTGAAAAGCCTTGCCGATATCAAAGGCCTTAAACTCAGGGGTACCGGAACCAGTGGACTTGTACAGGCAGCCCTGGGTGCTTCCCCGGTTGGAAAATCCATGAGAGAATGCTATCAGATGCTCCAGAAAGGTGTAGTTGACGGTTCTTCCCATCCGGTTGAATCCAACAAGGGATGGAAATTGGGTGAAGTCGTTCACTACATGACCCAGAACTTTTCCACTGCCTACACCACCACATTTGCCGTATTCATGAACAAAGACAAATGGGCAGCCCTCACACCTGAACAACAAAAAATCATCAAAGAAATCAATGCGGAATGGTCAGTAAAACACGGAGTAGCATGGGATGAAGCTGACAAACTAGGCATGGAATTCTTCAAATCAAAAGGCGGCAAAGTTATCTCCCTTTCCGATGCAGAGTCCAAAAAATGGGAAGAAGCAGTTGCCCCGGTTATTGACGGGTATATAGAAAAAGCCTCTAAAAAAGGCGTTGACGGAAAAGCTGTTGTAGAGTTTATCAAAACAACTATGTAAACAAATCTCTTATACCCTTATCCAATGACTGATCAGAATGGTTGGTCATTGGATAGGGCAAAAAGAGAAATGAATCAGGATTTCCTATGAAAATGATTTTTACGGCCCTGGACAAATTTTCAGGTTTTCTGAAAATAATAGGGGCCCTTGCACTGACCAGCATGATGCTCTTAACTGTTGTGGATGTCATCGGTCGTTTTTTCAAACACCCCATATTCGGATCAGTGGAGCTGGTTGGGTTTCTTGCAACAATTGTGGTGGCAGCAGCCCTGCCCTACACCCATAAGGTGGACGGCCATGTTGGGGTAGAAATACTGGTCCGGCTCCTGTCTAAAAAAACCCAAATCTGTATCGACATTTTCACCAGAAGCTTGAGCTTTGTCCTTTTCAGCCTAATCACCTGGCAGATGTTTCTCTATGCCAATGACATCCATGAAACAGGTGAAGTCTCCATGAACCTGGAATTTCCCATTTACTATATTGTATACCTGCTCGCATTTGGTATGTTGATTTTCTCTGTAACCATTCTGGAGACAATCCTTGGCAATATTAAGCAATTAAGAGAGTTGAAAATAAAATGAGCCCGACTTTTATTGGCATCACCGGTATTATCATTATGATTCTCTTGTTCCTGACACGGATGCCTGTGGCATTTGTCATGGCCTCTGTGGGGTTTGTGGGATTCTCCATCGTGATCACCCCCCATGCCGGCCTGGTTCTGCTATCCAGGAACGTATATGAAACCTTTGCTTCCTATGATTTGACCACAATTCCCTTGTTCATACTCATGGGTCAATTGGGATTCAATTCCGGCATCAGCAAACGACTCTATGACGCCGGCTACAAATTTTTGGGCAGCGTAAGGGGTGGCCTTGCCATGGCAACGGTTACCGCCTGCACAGCCTTTGGTGCGGTCTGCGGGTCCAGCCCTGCCACGGCAGCCACCATGGCCACGGTGGGCCTGCCTGAAATGAAACGCTATAATTATGATGATGAACTTGCCACGGGATCAGTAGCCTCGGGCGGAGGTATCGGCATGATAATGCCCCCTTCCGTTGTATTGATCATCTACGGCATCCTCACTGAACAATCCATCGGAGCCCTGTTTGTGGCAGGGATTTTCCCCGCCCTTCTGGTGACCCTGCTCTTTATCCTATGCATCTATATCCGTTGCCGGATCTCTCCGGAACAAGGCCCTCCCGGAGAAAAATTTTCCTGGGCGGAAAAATTCAAGGCCCTTTTAGGTCTTGGGGAAACCCTGGCCGTTTTCACCCTGGTCATAGGCGGAATTTTCATCGGGCTTTTCACCCCCACGGAGGCTGCAGCCATCGGTGCATTCGGCGTGCTGCTCATTGCCATTGTCAGGCGCCAGATTACCTGGGAAGGTTTTGTCAAATCCCTGATGGAAACCCTGAGAACCTCCTGCATGGTCCTCATGCTCATTGCAGGGGCAGTGATCTTCGGCAAATTTTTAGCCGTGACCAGGATACCCTTTGAAATAGCCGGCTGGGTGGCAGGGCTAGAAATGTCCCCGGTGCTGGTCCTGGGCGTGGTCATCATGATCTACTTTATAGGCGGCTGCTTCATGGACGCCCTGGCCTTTGTCACCCTGACCGTTCCCATTTTCTTTCCAGTGGTAATGGAATTGGGATTTGATCCCATCTGGTTCGGGATTATAATTGTTATGGTCACGGAAATGGGGGTTATCACCCCGCCAGTGGGCATAAATGTCTATGTGGTCTACGGAGTAGCCAAAAACGTTCTAAAAGAAGAGATCCCCCTGGAAAAAATATTCAAGGGCATTTTCCCCTTTCTCATTGCCGTCATCGTTGGGGTTCTTATCCTGATCCTCTTTCCTTCGATCATCCTCTTTTTGCCCAATCTCATGTACTGACCAGATAAACACACCACCTGTCCCATCCTCCTTTTATAAGAAGGATGGGACAGGTGATTTTTCCATTGAATTCCAAAATTTTCTAAAAAATCAGGGTTCCCCTGATTGCTTTTTTCCCTAACACTTTATATAAATAATCTATCGCTTGATATTTCCCCCTGAATTACGATTTTTTATAATGCTGGCGGCAGGAGGCACCGGTAACCGCCTGTTTCACAATCAATCGAATGAATTAACCTTGTGAAGCATGCTTAACAAAAAATTAAAGAGGAGGTTCTCCATGTGTTTAATTTTAGGTAAAACAAGAACATTTCCCCAAAAAAATGGGAAGGATGTCCAACTCAGGGTTTATGGCGATGAATTTTATGCCCGCTACGAGACAATGGATGGATATACCATTATTTATGACACAGACAAAGAACTATACTGCTTTGCCACACTGGCAAAAGGGGTCCTGGTTTCAAGCGGTGCGCCAATGTACAAACCTATACCAAGGGGAATAGTACGCCACCTCCAGGAAGACAAAAAGGTACGCAACAAAAAATTTGATGAAAAATACCAAACCATGCGACCCCAAAAATCGCCGCCCCCGGGCGTGTCCGCAACCCTGGGACGAAACAACGGGCTGCTGCCCGGAGGCAGGCTCGCGGCCACCGGAGCCCA
>DAOWDR010000559.1 GCA_030638935.1 Desulfobacteraceae bacterium
GCCATGGTGATTGAATCCCCTGGTTTTTCAACATCATTGTTAAGCTCTCCCCCCATTAATATTCTTCTAACATATTTTCCAAGCATGTCGGTTTCTATGTTTACCTCATCCCCAACCTGTTTCAGCCCGATGGTTGTGATATCTGCAGTATGGGGGATAACACTGATCTGAAAATGGGAAGAGGAACATTGGTTTATGGTCAGACTGATCCCGTCAACGGCCACAGATCCTTTTTCGATCATATCAGCGGCAAGGCCGGGATTAACATCCACAGATATGATAACGGCATTGCTTTCCCGTTTGATCAAACTAATAATACCGGTGCCGTCGATATGACCTGAAACCAGATGCCCGTCAATGCGGTCGGACAATCTTAATGCCCTTTCTATATTCACCCTTTTTCCCGGGGCCATCTGTTTAAAGGTTGTTCTGGTAACGGTTTCCGGTGCCATATCCACCTTGAAATCAAATTTCCCAAGGCTCACAGCAGTCAAACATGCCCCGTTTACCGCAATGGAATCCCCGATTTTACTTTGGGACAAATCCAGATCACACCCAATGTGGAGTATTTTTCCCTCTCCATTGGATTCAATTCTTTTAATGGTTCCAAAGCTTTCTATAATACCTGTAAACACTATCTCTTCTCCCAGGGTATTTCCCGTCTTTTTCCCTGCCGGTTATTAGGGGCATTTAGGTGTCTTTAAGGTATCCTGTTATCAACAGATCCCTATCAAACATTTCCACCTCCATCTGTTTGAGTTCAAAGGCGTCGCAAATTTTTTTCGGCCCTTTTCCGTCAAACACCGGGACACCGTCGCTGCCACCCAAAAACTTGGGTGCCAAAAAAAACAAAACCTTATTGACAATCCCCTCTTTCAATGCCGCAGATGCTACCTTCCCGCCTCCTTCAATGAGCAGGCTTTGGATGGACATCCTTCCTAACTTAATCATGAGTTGACCCAAATCAAGTCTTCCTTTTTTTAAAGACACTTCCAACACCTGCACCCCTTTTTTTTCCAAAGCCTTTTTCTTTTCAGGGGGAGCCTTGGGCCCTGCCACGACTATGGTTCCGGCATTGGACTCCTGGGTGATCACCCGGGCTTTTTCATCAATGCTTAATTTTGAATCAAGGATAATTCGAATAGGATCTTTTGTCCGGGTATTTTCAATGCGGGAGGTTAAAGAAGGATTATCTGCCTTCAGGGTTCCCGACCCAATGAGAATGGCGTCCACTTCATGGCGAAGCCTGTGGACCCGTTCCCTGGATTTTTCATTTGTAATCCATTGGGAATCTCCGGTTGAAGTGGCTATGCGTCCATCCAAAGTACTGGCACATTTTAAAATCACAAAAGGGGTTTTATCCCTTTTCGTATACCAGATAAAATCCTCTATCAGAGCCTGGGACTCTTTTTCAAGTATTCCAGCAACCTGGATACCATTTTCCTTTAGATATTGTATACCGCCGCCGCTGACATCGGGGTTGGGATCTTTACAGCCCACAACCACCCGGGTAATACCGGCATTGATTATTTTGTGGGTGCAGGGAGGGGTCTTTCCAAAATGATTGCATGGTTCAAGGGTGACATAGATAGTGGCACCCTCTGTATTGGACGGGGTATTTCTTTGGGCATCTTCAATGGCTTCAACTTCGGCATGGGCCATACCGGCTGCCTGATGCCAGCCACGGCCTATAACCACACCGTTTTTTACCACCACGGCACCCACACAGGGGTTGGGAGATGTAAAGCCTTTACCCTTTAATGCAAGGGACAGGGCCTTGCGCATATGGTCATGATCGGTCATCGGCCTTATCCGCTCTTTCATCCACCACTTTATCAACAACTCCATCCACCAGGTGGTCAAACTCAACCGACCGGCACTCTCTGGGAAGAAGCCCTTTGAGTTCCTGGATAAAATCTGCTATGTCCTTGAACTCCCGGTAAACCGATGCAAACCTTACATAGGCAACGTCATCAATTTTTTTCAAAGCCTGGATAATCTTCTCGCCCACTATCTTGGCAGAAACTTCCCGTTCATTGCTTTCCCGCAACTCCTGCTCTATGAGATCCACCATTTCTTCAATAAGATTGACACTTATGGCTCTTTTTTCACAGGCTTTTTGAATTCCCCGAAGTACTTTTTCCCGGTCAAAGGCTTCTCTTCGGCCATCTTTTTTGATTATCATAACAGGGGCCTGTTCCACCCGTTCATAGGTGGTAAACCGCTGTTTGCAATCCTGACATTCCCTGCGGCGGCGAACTTCAAACTCAATTTTGCCCGGACGGGAATCAACTACCCGTGTATTTAAATTTGTGCAGTATGGACACTTCATGGCCGCCTCTTCTTTTTCTATCTAAACTGGCATTTAAAGCTGAACAAGCTCCACCTTTGCCTGGTCAAACATTTCCAGGGACAAAGGATCATCATATCCATCCTTAAAATATACGGTTTTAATCCCGGCATTAATAATCATTTTGGCACAAATGGAGCAGGGCTGATTGGTGCAGTATAACACAGAACCGTTTACTGAAATTCCGTGGAAAGCTGCCTGGATAATGGCATTTTGCTCTGCATGGACTCCCCTGCACAATTCATGTTTTTCTCCGGAAGGCACATTTAGTTTTTTGCGCAAACATCCTACTTCTGCGCAATGTTTGATTCCGCTGGGAGTACCGTTATAACCTGTAGCCAGGATACGCCTATTTTTAACAACAAGCGCGCCTACTTTTCTGCGCAGGCAGGTTGA
>DAOWDR010000485.1 GCA_030638935.1 Desulfobacteraceae bacterium
ACCATGGTGATGGTGACCCACGAGATGTCACTTGCTCGGGAAATATCAAGTCACTTGATTTTTCTGGACAACGGGCTCATTGAGGAACAAGGCCCGCCAAACCAAATCATGGACAATCCAAAATCAGAACGGTTACGCCAATTCATGGGAAAATTTTGAAATCAGGCCGGTATCAGACTTAAATATTGCGCCCCAGGGGCATCCCAAGGGGCGTGGGCCTGGTATTATCCAAGATAGGCAATAAAAAAGAGCCCTGCAATCCTAAGCAGGGCTCTTTTTTTTAATAAAATTACAGGTCTGAATTACAGGTCTGAAATTGCCTCGGTCAATTCCGGCATAAACTCAAGGATATCTTCCACAATTCCCACATCCGCCACCTGGAAAATAGGGGCTTTGGGATTTTTGTTTATTGCCACAATAAAGGGGTTACCCTTTACGCCGCCCATGTGCTGGAATGATCCTGAAATACCCATGGCCATATAAACCTTGGGTTTAACAGTCTGACCGGATGTTCCAACCTGGCGGGATTTTTCAAGCCATTTGGCATCCACAATGGGCCTGGAACAGGAAACAACCGCTTTCATGGCATCTGCCAATTCCTGGGCAACTTCAATGTTTTCTTCATCCTCAACACCACGGCCAACGGAAACCAGTACGTCGGATTTGGTGATATCCACATCACCGGCTTCTGCCTCAACCACTTCAATAAATTTTCTTGTGCTGGAAAGGTCTCCGGCATCTGCTGATTTATCCGTAATGGTTCCACCGGCAGAACCGCCGTCCACAGGGGCAAATGCTCCGGGTCTGACAGTGATGACAGCTCCTGCTGAAATATCTGCCGTCACATGGGTGGAGACGGCGCCTCCCAGTTCCTGGCGGATCATTTTAAGATTGGTTCCTTCAACACCTTGAAAGTCAATTATGTCGGCAGCATAGGCAGCATCCATTTTCACTGAAAGGCCCGGGCCAATATCCATGCCAAATGTATCATGGGCAACCAGCAGGATGGCATCCCCTGGAACAATATTTACCAGGGCTTTTCTGACAACCTCTGCATTGGGATATGCAAGGGCCTCATTATCCACCTTAATAACTTCCCCATAAATTTTGGCCATTTCAGTGGCAACTGAATCAAGATCTGCACCGGAACCGGTTACAATAGCTGTGAGCGTTGCACCAGCGTCAATTTTTTTTGCAGCTTCAGGATACTCTAAAGCCACATCTTCTGCTTGGCCGTTCTTAAAGGGTACATATGCGAAAATCTGTGTCATGATTAGAGTCCTCCGTTGGCTTTAAGCTTTTCAATAAGTTTTACAATAATCTCATCTGTGGAGCCTTCCAGCATTTCAGCACCATCCCCCATATCAGGCACAAAATAATCCACCCTACGGGTTTTAGCACCGGCATCACCAACACTGCCGGCATCAAGCCCCAGGTCGGAAGCGCCCTTTACCGGGATTTCCACCTTGGCCACTTTTCTGATACCACGAATTCCCACATACCGGGGTTCATTGATACCGGTCTGGATGGAAAGCACACAGGGAAGCTGGATTTCATTCATTTCCTGGTTGCCGCCTTCGATTTCCCTTCCCACATTGATTTTTTTATCATCAATAACATCAATTTTATTGACCAGGGATGCATAGGGATAATCCAGCATGGCAGCAACCATGCCACCCACCTGACCAGCACCTTCATCTGCCTGGGCTCCAGAAAGGATCAAATCATAGCTGCCTTTTTCAATCTCTGCTTTTAAAATAGAGGCAACCCCTTTTCCATCTGAACCTTCAAAGGCATCGTCGGAAAGAAGAACCCCATTATTTGCTCCCATGGCCATTTCACGTCTCAAAACTTCTTCGGACTCATCATCTCCAACGGTTATGACGGTCACGCTGCCGCCCAGGTTATCAACCATCTGAATGGCTTCTTCAACTGCATAATTATCCCATTCGTTAACCGAATATACCAGATCATCCCGGTCAAGATCATTCCCTGCACCATTGAGTTCAAATTCGTTCTCGGAAGTATCCGGGACTAGCTTGACGCATACCAAAATCTCAATTATCATCTCCTTGAATAAAAAGTTTTATTTACATGCTGCACTATTTTAAATGCTGTTCTATGAGTTCTGTAAAATCCAGGGCTTCAATCTCCCCTTCTTTTCCTGCAACCTTGATCGCATCCTGGATATTCACCAGGCAGAAAGGACAGGCTGTCACTATAACATTTGCGCCGGCCTCGGCAGCCATATTCACTCTCAAAACACCCATTCTTGTTTCTTCTTCCGGTTCATAGAAAAGCATGAGGCCTCCACCGCCGCAGCAAAAAGATCTATCACGGCTCTTTTCAAGCTCAACCCGGGTCAAACCGTTTATGGCATCAAGGGCCTGTCTCGGATCTTCATAGATCCCGTTGTGCCGTCCCAAATAACAAGGATCATGGTAGACATACACCTTGTCCGGATCCTTGCAGGGCATAAGTTCCAACTCACCTGCGGCAACTTTTTGGGCAACCACCTGGCTGATGTGCTTCACCTCCGGCAAACCTGTATAATCATTTTTCAAGGCATTATAGGCATGGGGATCGGCTGTTACGATCTGTTTAACCCCGGATTCCAGAATGGCCTCTGTATTTTGTTCTTTCAGATCCTGGTAGAGCATCTCCTCGCCAAACCGAAGCACCTCGTTGCCGCTGTCCTTTTCAGCCTTACCTAAGATTCCAAAGTCAACGCCTGCTTTTTCAAGAATAATGGAGGTTCTTCTGGCAATCTCCTGGATATTGTCATCATAGGAGGTAATAC
>DAOWDR010000032.1 GCA_030638935.1 Desulfobacteraceae bacterium
CCCACAACGGCCAGAACAATGATCCCGACAAAAATATTATATTTTGTCATTTCATTCACAGCAGCCATGAACTCATCTTCATTCTGAGTGACCCCCAGGCTCCAGTTGGTTGAAGGAATATTTGCAAATCCGGCTACTTTTTTAACCCCTTTAAAAGTATATCCCTGAACACCGGATTCCCGGGCCATCATCCGTCTGGTAATCTCTTCCATGCCTTTAAGGGTATTTAAATCCAATTTAAAAATAAACTCTTTTTTGGGATGGGCAATGATAATGCCTTCCTTATTGATCACAAATGGATATCCGGTTTTGCCTATTTTGACCGAGGTCAATTTTTGAGAAAGAGAATCCAGTTTAAGTACAGCTCCGAACACCCCGCCGAACTTGCCGGACCTGGTTTTGATGGGCACGGACAGGACAACCACGGGGTTGCCGCTGGCCTTTGACTTTATGGGGATGCTAATGACGCTGTTGCCGGCCTTGCCTGCCTTGAAATAATCCCGGTCTGCTAGGGAAATTTTCTTTTTTCTGAGGGCTCCGTTGACACTGTCGCAGATGGTCACACCCTCGCTGTTTGATAAAATAAACAATTCATAATCTGCACCGATTTTACCATGGGCCTTTCCAAAATACTGATCCAGTTTTTCAACGGAATCCATGGCAGAACCCAGCCCCTCTTCCGCCACCCGATTCACAACATCCTCAACCAGGGGGGACAAGGCCATTTGATTTGCAAATTTCATTTCTTCTTCCAAAAAAAGTTGTGCTGTTCCTGCCAGATCCTCAGCCACCTGGAATGCGGCACTTTCACCGGCTGTAACAAGTGCCTTTGAAGCCGTGTTAACGGAAATAATGCCCACAATCAGCATGGGTATCAAAACCGCCAGCAGGCCACCACCGATTAATTTTACGCTTAGCTTAAGATCCTTGAATTTCTTCATGCTTTTTTCTCCTCATCTTATATTCACACGATTTATCAAACCAGTTTAACCATCAATTTTTGTCCTTGCCTCAATCAGGTTCAAAAGGATACCCTGGACAGCTGCCGGCAAAAATTCATCACAGTCAAAGGCACCGGTCACCACCCTGGGATCCAGCTTATAGGCACGGGAAAACATATCCGTATCCTTTTCAATAAAATAGATAAGCAGTTTTATATCCATAAAATGCATTTCCACAGATTCCAAAAAAGCCATATCCTTTTTTCCGTCAACAAAAAAAACAACCAGGGTTTCACCGGCAAAGCACGAATTTAAGGCTTGTTTAAATTTTTTCCGGTCACTGACCTGTTCCAGGCTTATACTTGAAAAGGCGGTTATCGCCTGTTCAATTTTTCTAATAATTTTGTGATCCTGTCTGCTAAAAATAAGGATCTTCATTGGTTCGCCCCCTGCCTGAATATTTTTGGCAATGGTCTTGGCCTGTTATCAGCACCTATGTAATAGAATTCAAGAAATGTACCAGATCAACACAAGGAGAGAAAAGACAAGCTGTTCTTGCTGATCCCGGAAATCCGGGCAGCTTCTTCCAGATCCTTGTGTGTATGCTGTATAAGATATTTGAGATAAACATTTTCAATTCTTTCAATGGCTTTGCTACGATAGGTTTTAAGCGTGGGAATCTGGGAGGAATTTCCCAGGGACAAAACAGATTCAAAGGGAATTGTGGGCACAATGGGAGGATCCCCATCAATACCGTCATCACCGGCCTGCACAGCCTTTTTTTCCCGAAGGTACTTGTTGGCATGGGAAACCCTGATCCGGGCAGGAAGAAACATGGGATAAAGCAAGGGCAGGTCAGGTTCAGACAAGATGGCCTTTTCAATGGCATTGATCAGCTCCCTGACATTTCCGGGCCAGTCATGGGAAATCAATACCCTTAGGGTGTCTGGGATCAGGGCTTTTTTGGATATACCGTGTTTGCTGCACAATTTATCCATATAATGTAATGCCAGGCTGTTAATATCCTCTTTGTGCTGCCTCAGGGGGGGCAATTCAATGGCAAAGGTTTTTAACCTGTGAAGCAGGTCTTTTCGAAAAGTTCCCTGGTCGACCATTTTTTCAAGATCCCGATTGGTGGCTGAGATCAGCCTGAAATCACTGGTAACCTCGGTTGAGTTGCCCACTGGTCTGAATTTTTTTTCCTGGAGGACCCTTAAAAATGCCTTTTGGACTGACAGGGGCAATTCCCCGATTTCATCCAGAAAAAGGGTGCCCTTGTCCGCACTTTTAATAAGCCCCTGGGATGCCGTGTCTGCCCCGGTAAATGCCCCCTTTTTATGGCCGAACAATACGCTTTCCGTCAGAGCCTCGGGCATGGCAGCACAATCCACCACAATATAATTATCATTGGTAAGCCCGCAATTGTCATGGATGGCTTTGGCAAACAATTCCTTGCCGGTTCCGGTTTCCCCCTGGATCAACACATTGGCCGTGTTTGCAGCACTCTGGGCCACCTGGTGAATACATTCTTTCATTAAAGGACTATTTCCCACAATGGCATCGGTATTCAGTACAAGGGGATAATTCTGTTGACGTTTGGCATTCCGGTACCCAAGGCTTCGCCTGACCAGGAGGATAATCTCCTCTTTCTTAAATGGTTTGCCAATATAATCCCAGGCCCCGTTTTTTATGACCAGCTCAGCCCCGACAGTGCTGCCGATGGCTGTAATAATAACCACTTCAGGTGATGACGGGCTCTGCTTTATCAAAGGCAGGGCCTCAAGACCGCTGCCGTCGGGAAGATTGACATCCAGAAAAACAAGATCCACCCCGCCCCGGCTGAGAATCTGCATTCCCTGGTCAAGGGTTGCAGCAGCAGCCGGAATGTGGCCCATACGTTCCACCCGGCTTGACAGCACATCACGGATATAGGCTTCGTCATCTATTATCAGAATCTTGGCCATAATTATTTCTCGTCCAAAACCCTGCGAATGGTGACTGCCATGTCACCAATTGTTACGGGTTTATACAACAATTCGTTTATACCCATTTTTTTTGCCCGGGTGTTGTCCATTCGCTCACAGGCACCTGTGATTAGGATGACCGGGATATCAGGCCTGATCAACCGCATTTCCCTGACCAGGGCATCTTCATCCAACACCGCAATATGGGCATCAAGGCCGGTAAGTAATCCAAAATCTATATTCATCATTTATATAATCAGGCGGGTCAGTTCTTTTGCCTTTTCAAACCCGGGTTCAATAAGGGCCAGCATTTTTTCTTCAGCCACCCCGTAGGAATCCCTGGCCTCGGCAACCATTTCTTCAATACCGGAATTTTCATCATTTTCCCTAAGAATTGCCACAAGCCTGACAGGTCCCAGGGATTCATAATCTGTAACCGATTGCCCATGGTGCCCTCGAATGGCAGCAGCAATATTTTCCGGAAGTCCCCATTCACTGCAGATCCAGGCAGCCACCTGGGCATGGTCCCAATCCAGGACCTCCCTTTCCAGGGCAGCCAGGTCTCCGCCCCCAAGATGCCATTTTTTAAAAATA
>DAOWDR010000551.1 GCA_030638935.1 Desulfobacteraceae bacterium
ATTGGTGACACTCCATATGTCTTCGAATTCTCACAGGACAATTATCCATTGACCCAACTATTTTCTGAACCAACAGAGACAATATTCAGCTTACAACTCGAACCCGGCTGGAACCTTATTTCCATCCCCATAATCCCTGATAAAATAGGGATATAATATTTGATCAATACGCCCCGGATTGATGGCCATATTTGAATTTTCAGCAAATATACAGACCTGGCAGATCCAAAGGGAGTTCACTGCTTCATGGTATGTTTTGGCTGGGTTTGCAGGGACCTGTCTGCAAATCCTGGCCATCTGTTCAAGATTCTTTTTGCGCACAGGGTCTGTTTCCTTATCAGCTTTTATGGCCGCTTCCTTTGAGATATTGGCTGCATAATCAATGATTCCCGGCATGGCAGTCCTGACAGACTGGTAAAAAACAGACTTTTCTTCATTATCACTATGTTCTGCCTTTTTTTGTGCCGCCTCCTCCATAATGCCATGGATACCTTTTTTAAGGACCAGTTCATAACAGGGGGTGGTATGGGAAATCGTAGCAGCCTTTGAAATGGTATAGATGATCATTTTTTCCAAAAGAGCCTGTCTGTATGGATCTTCCTTTCGCACCTCCTCTGATATTGATTTTTCCATCCAATAGGGAAAAACTTCAAAATTCAAAATCTCGGCATCTTTTTTATCAAGAAGTTGTGGATTTTCATCTCTTGTACTGATATTCCCCAGTTCCGGCCAGATACTCAATCCGAAAAACTCAGGGTATAAGGGAGCCCCCAGAGCTTTGCCGGTGGTGCCACCGGCAAGCAGGTTATTGTCATGGAAAATAATTTTTCTCCTGGACAAATAGCTGGAGATGGCCTCGGCCCTTCGTATGGGCATGGGAGTGTTCAAATCGTCGGTTTGTTTAAAATGAGCCGTCATATACCGGGCCCTTTCAATATCAACTTCAGCTGTGGCACCATAGTGCAATTCCAGCAATGTATCCAACAGAGGAAGTTTGGCGTTCAGGTTTTCAGGGGTATAGTCTTTGAGTTTATTTCTTACTTCATCGATCTTTTGGTACATATCAGACCTCCTTTTTATTTTTTCCATGTGTCAAGCCCCAGGGCCAGGCGATGATATTGCCATGCATCATCAAGGAGCAGAAAGTAACCAAATAGCTGATACTTATACTCTGACGGGTCAACCGAGGAGTGATACGGCAAATGCAGGGCAGTTGAATAAATAAGCTGCCCCAGGAAAAGGCCGTCGGCAATTTCAACCAGCTCATCAAGACAGAAACCGATGGGCATGGGCCCACCTAACATGGGGTAACGATAATGAAATTGAAAGACCTTCTTTTTGTTGTCCTCCCCGTTATTCATGGGAAGTATTGATAGTTGATCAGACCTGCCTATAAATTTATATCCCTGCCTGAAAAAAGAAGAGGGGCCGGCTTTTGAAAGTGAATGTAAAGAAAAATCCGGAACTTTAAAATTCATGTCAATGATGCGCATGAGCGGATCTGACGCAAGGATACGCTCATCCTGGGTATTGTTGCCATCCACCCAATGATCATTTGCTTCTTTTTCCCAAAACGCCTTGTCTTCATCGGACATTCCCTTATCCCATGGACCGCTCTTTAAATGTTCGGCATATGGACCATCCTTCCAGTGATGTTTGGCATTTTTAAGGACGAGACTATAATGGGGGGCGCTGGCCAGGTAAGACTTTAGTGTATTCACTCTTTGGGGATATCGCTCGGCCAGGTCATGGCTTTCATCAAGAAACATGCTGAGCTTGCGGCCGCTGATTTTTTCGTAGGATTTACCCGCCCATGGAAAAATATATTTCCCTAGACTGTGCCAAATCAGGTTCAGGGCGTTTGGACCTGGCGCATCCCCAAGCGAATTTGCCAATCCACTGGGGAAAAGCTGACTTTGATCATAAATAGCATCCGGATCTATGGACAGGGTATCCTTAAGACCAAAGTGTAAATTCAAGGTTGCACCGTGATAATAATCAAATCCGTGGGCCACATCTTCCTGGCCATAGAAATCGATTTTTTCCTTACCCTCTGCTCTGGCATTGTAACCTTTTGCACCATGTCCCTTGAATAGCCCATTCTCAACAACAGGAGCCACACCTCTACGAAAAAGCTGGTTCAATTTCTCAAAATGCACCAGGCGGTCGTCACCCATGCTGGTTGCAGATATCTGGTGACTGATTCTTTGAAGCATTTGAAGAATGGATTCATCCTCTTTCAATAACTGCTGAATGTCATGGGGATCAGACTCTTTGGGTGAATCTTCCAAAATAAAAGTTGTGAATTTTTTGTTCAATACACTATTTTGTCTCCAGTCATTCACCCAGTCACTAATCCCGGGCCACTTAATTTGAGTTGTATATATAGGTGCTGCTGATGGAGCATCTTTATCGTAACCTATCTCAACATAACCTGACTCCCCCGGGCAAGGGCGTAATTGCGGGAAAGCGCCGTCTGCATATACATCTTTAGCATAGGCCGGATCCATCATCAAAAAATAACCATTGTTCTGGTAACCGTATTTTGTATCATCATCCTGATCTTCTCCGGACAAAGGGAGAAAACGCTTGAAAGAATCAAGGGGAGAGGTATGGTGGGGATCATAGGGCTCCCCAATTGGAATTTCAGGCAGATCAAGGCAGAAAGGGAGTCGGAGAGTGCCAAGGCTGTAATGACGGGTAGCATAGAGCAATTGCCCGAGATATATACCTTCATCAATCTGCACAACCTCATCCACCAGGCGGGTCATGGGATAGACCGGCTTAAGAGCGGGCCAGCGATAGTTTAGCTGATAAACCTCTTTATCATTCATTTCCGGGAGAACCGATCTCCCGAAATCAGCCAGATAGATACCGCCGGTTTTGTTGTAGGGTATATATTTTTCCTTTTCCAGGTTTGCCTGGGTAAGGATACCGATAAAATCGTCAACAGAGGTTGAAGAAGGCCTGTCCTTAAGATCCCATAATTGACTGAGCACTGGAATGCTGATCCCCTGCAAAAAATCGGCATCAGGAGGCTCCCTGAAAAAATTACGACCGATGCGGGTGGTTTCAGAATTATAGGCATCCATCACCTTTGGATCATTTTTACATTTTTCAGCGACGATCTCCTTTGTCACCTGTTCAAAGGCTTTGCCCATCCACAGCCCGGTATCTGCAAATGTCATATTCCATGCTGTGGCCATCCATTCGATACCGGCTATTTGTGAGCGTTCCTGACCAAGATGCCTTGTATCCTGAAAATAATCACTGTCTTTGATTGACAAGGGAATACCGATCATTGGCCCGTCAAGAACCACGGATTTTCCACACTTAAAGAGTGTCAATAATTTTTTATGAATGCCCGGCCATAGCTTTCGCTGATAATTATCTGCCAGTATCCGCTGATAATTTCCCAGGGTTTCGTAGAAACTGCCGGTAAAATCATTTTGAAGGATAGTTTCCAATTCATTGAAAAGCCCATCAGACTGGTTTGGAAAATGATCGCTGTTTAGGTATGCATTCATATTATACTCCTTTTACAGTGATTTAAATTGATGGCCAGAGCTAACTGAAAATTATAAAACAACAATCCCATGCCTGGGTAATAATTGTTTGAGCGTATAATCCCGATGATAAATGGCGGCCTGATGGAATTTATACACATCTTTTTCTATCATCTGATCGGCGCTGGTTAAATCCTCAAAATCATCTTTTTGTTGTTCCCAATCATGTTTTGAGAAAAATAATGCTTCATTTGGCTGGACCGGAAACAAGTCCCCTTTTTCAACAGCCTCTACCCATGCTTCTATCCTTCCTTCCTTCGCCAATTCCAAACTAAGAATTTTTCCGACTCTGTCTTTTATCGATTCAAAAGCAACAGGATCTTTTATAATCTGGGCTTCCTTTGCATATAAACTAAATGCGCCATGGAGCTGTTCACAGGCTTCCAAAAAGTTTGCAGAATTAACTCTCCAGCCCGAATCTCTGTCATCTTTTTTAAAAGTAAACCTCCATCTTAAAAAAGGCCTGTCAGGATAGGTACCTACTGCGCCGTGCCCGAGTGCACCAGTAGCGACACTTGCTCCCTTACTGACAAAATTGCGAAAATTTTTTATGATAAACGTGGGTGTGTATTTATTCAAAAAACTTGAAAATTTCCCCATGATGTATGCTTTTGCTTTCTTGTCCTTAACATCCAGCTCAAAGGATGATCCATCCACCTTATTGTGTTTTGAACTAACCCCAGAAAAATCATAATGGGAAAATGTATCTGCATATACGTGGGCCATAATGCCCATAAGGGCCAAGCCATATTCTTTTTTAACAGAAACTGCATGCCTGATATGGTTGCTTACCATCTCCTGTGCCAGCTTACTGTCTTTAACACACTTGAGTTTTTTTGAAAGGGTTTCCCCCTTGTTGCCGGGGAAAAAGTGAAACGGTACCCAGACCCTGCGTTGTTCAAGATGATCAGCAGCCGCATTGGCAATTGCCTCGGAATTTGTATGGGCAGTTGCTATAGTTTGAAACATGCCCCCATCTTCATGAACTTCACTGTCATTGGCAGTGGAATCATCAACATACTGAGCAGCATAAGCCACAACCTTTGCATCTTTGACCACAAGTCCTGCCGCCCTTGCCATTGCATAGGTTCCATAATAGTGCATGTCTTCCTGCATAAGAATTCTCCTTTTTTTTAAAATAAATTTTGAGTTCCTTCCCTTTCTTAAGATGAAGGATGAAAATATACAAATTCAGGCCAATTATTAGAAAAGGTAGGTGGTTAAAACTAACTTGCGCACAATCTTTTTCGAATTTCAATCAGCACCAGGATGTCGGGACGGTCTTTGAGATCTGCGCATACCAGGGACAGGTCTGTTCCTATTTTCGCAGAAAGCATGTCCAGAGTATCAACCTGGCCTTCACTGTATGCCGTGATAAGACCGAACACATTTCTTATACCGACTTTCCGAAGTTCAGCAATGCCGTCCTTGACTATTATATAGAGTTTTGCCTGGGCGATCCAGTCTAAAATCATACGGGGGTTAAAAGGGGTTTTTATTATCATTTCCTTGAAATTTGCAAGGGCAAGATTCTGGGCGTTGTCAATGCCGATCTCGGCCAGACGGATTTTAGTGAACTGGGAAATACCCTCAATCATTTCCAGAGGCAGGTTATGCGCTTTTTCCGATGGGGGGTTGAAAATCCGAAGCCGCTCCTGCATATACTGCATGGCCCGCTGGGGAAAAATTCCGGTAAAAAAAGAGATGGCCGGAAGCTGATCAATAAACATATCACTGGCTTTTTCCGGAAGAACAGCAATGAAATGGCGAAGGATCAGGGAGACAAATGTTGCAAAAATAATCCTGGTTCCAATGCTGTAATAGGCGCTTGGTGCCAGATCCACGGTAATCAGACGCCTTACAATGTACTGGATCGACCAGACATAACTGCCAAGGATAGCCATGCCCATTGAAACAAGGCTGAGCCCGTAATAGGACAA
>DAOWDR010000290.1 GCA_030638935.1 Desulfobacteraceae bacterium
GCCATGGGCCTTGCCGTTATCCTGGTGGGTATCAAGAGTGCCCTGGGATGCGATGATCTGCTCATTATCATTATCAGCCTGGCCCTTGGATCTGTTCTGGGTGAGTTCATCGGTATTGAATCTTATCTGGAAAGGCTGGGAAATTTTCTTGAATCAAAATTTTCAAAAAATTCCAAAGGTTTTTCCGCAGGATTTGTTACCGCCTCTTTAATGTATTGTGTGGGATCCATGGCCATTGTGGGCTCCCTGGAAAGCGGACTGACCGGCAACCATGACACCCTGTTTGCCAAGGCCTGCATAGATGGAATAGTCGGGATTATCCTGACCACTTCTTTAGGGATAGGGGTGATGTTTGCGGCTGTTCCCGTTTTGGTCTACCAGGGGGGGATTACGCTGATGGCAGGGGTGTTAAAACCATTGCTCATACCTACTGTTGTCAGCCAGATGTCAGGCACTGGAGGGCTTTTGATTCTGGCCCTGGGCCTGAACATGCTCCGGGAAAAAAAGATCAAGGTGGGTAATATGCTGCCAGCGATTTTTATCCCCCTGGTCTATTACCTGATCCGTTTATTGTTTTAACCTGTTTTTAATTCCTAAGGACCGCAAAGTTTATAACTCGAACGAAATTGCTTGTCTTTTGCTCCATCTATTGCGTTGCACCAAAGGCCTAATACGTCCAGTATTAAACCTTTGATGCGCCTTGTAGATGAACCAAAATCCTGCGCTATTTCTGTTCAACTTATTTTATTTGCGGTCCTAAGCATAATAATTTTATATTCTCTGTACAAAAAAAGCCCCGGATGCAGCGCTTCATCCGGGGCTTTAAAAATTACTTTAGTTTATTTTAATTGTTCTCGCATGGTAATATCGTGTTTGCGTTCCTGGAGGGTCTTATGCCCCAAGCTCCGGTCATGTTCCTCGGAATAGGGGGATGCGCATACTTTTTTCATTTTTTCAACATTGCCTTCCACTTGCCTGCGGTCAGCACCTGTGAGTTCTTCAATGCAACTATTATATGTCTTTTCGACTCTGCGTTTAACTGTAACTGTCTGGTGCCTTCTCAGTGCTCTGTCTTTCATATTCGGGCTCCTTTATAATAGTGTAAACCTTACAGAACGCCTTTGCTCATTTTGGAAACAAAGTTTTTGTTCTTGTATTAAAGGATAAACATCTTGAAACTATTTTACAAGGGGGGAGATGAAAAAAGTTTGGTCTGACTAAAAAAAGAAGGGGTGTCATCGGTCATGTTAAATTGAGCCAAAAATGGTCATTAGAAACTGAGCCACTAGGGAATTGAACAGGGGGGACCGTAGGTTCACTCCCCCCTGTTCAATTTCCCGGGTAAATGCATATGTTATAAATTTTATCCGGGATAATAGTGGAGAGAGTATGAAAAAAAGGAGATCATTTTGGACATTTTGGATCTGCACAGGTCGGGCTTGACTCAAAGGGCCATCGCCCGCAAACTGGGCATCAGCAGAAACACTGTAAAAAAGTACATCGAAGCCCCGGAAAGTTGCTTGAAGAACCCGAAGCCATATCAGCGTAAAAGCGTTCTTGATCCATATCAGAACACGGTCAAGGCCTGGCTCGACGAGGATGAGTATTATACCGCCACCTGGATATATGATCGATTGGTGAATCAGGGATATACAGGCAGCTATGAAACCGTAAAGCGTAAAGTCGGGAAGTTGAAAAAGCATAAACAGAAAATCGCCTACATGCGGTTTGAAACAGATCCAGGTCATCAGGCTCAGGTGGATTTCGGTGAATTCCAGATTGAGCTTCCGGACGGTAGTATTAAAAAGCTTTATTTGTTCTCCATGATTCTGGGATATTCCAGGAAAATTTACACGGAATTTATTGAAAAATGTGATATGCCAAGTTTTCTTGACTGCCATGTTCATGCATTTGAACACTTTGCAGCCATCCCGGATCAGATCCTTTATGATCGGATGAAAAATGTATATATTGCCAAACTGGCCGGGAAACATAAGTTCAATTCAACGCTTGTCGGATTTGCTTTTCATTACGGTTTTACCCCCAAGGTCGCCCCGGCTTATGCCGCCTGGGTTAAAGGCAAAGTAGAAAGGCCTTATACCTTTATCCGTGAAGGATTCTGGCGGGGATACGGATATGTTAATACAGCAAGAGCCAATAAAGATATCTGGTCCTGGATCGTTAAAAAAGATGAACGGATACACGGTACCACCCATGAAAGAATCAGTACCCGGTTCCAGAGAGAACAGCCCCATTTAAATCCATTGCCCCATCAATCGTTTGACACCTCATATCGTATATACCGGAAGGTGTATAAAGACTGCACCGTCCAGTTTGAGGGGAACCGGTATGTTCTGCCGCACAGGCTTGTTGGAGAACAGGTAATACTCCGGCTTAAAGAGGATCAGCTACGTATTTTTGAAAACAATAATTTGGTCGTTGTATATGACATACCTTCAACAAAGGGAAATCTGGTACAAAAGAAGCGGTTTTATGCCGCCTTGAAAAAAGATCAGGATATGAACCGTCGAAAGTACAATCATAGTAGAAAAGGCAAAGGCCGGGCAAAACAAACGATCAGTCCGCAAGCACCAAAGTATGATATGGATGTTGAAATCCGTTCTATCCTTGAATATGAGCAGTTTATACCGGAGGTGACCATATGAGTGACACTCTGGTAATGGACCGTATTGAGTCCAATCTTGTCCGGTTAAAACTATCTCGAATATTAGAGATTTTAGGCCAGCTTGCCAAAACGGCAGAAGAACAAAGGAAAAGCTATCTCTCATTTTTGGATGAACTGTTGGAAGAAGAGGTGGCAGCAAAAGAACAGCGCCGGATTGAAACTGCATTAAAAATATCCGGACTTCCATATATTAAAAGCATAGATGAGTTTGATTTTACCTTCCAGCCCAGCCTGGACAAACAAAAAATTATGGGACTTTTTGACTTAAGTTTTATTCAGGAAAAAGGCAATGTGATTTTTCTTGGCCCACCCGGTGTGGGGAAGACACATCTTGCGGTATCTCTTGCGTTAAAAGCCTGCCAGGCGGGAATGAGCATGTATTTTACAAACATGGCCGATTTAATAGTCAAGCTGAGAAAGGATCATGAAGCTGGCAAGCCCGGTAAAGGCCGCAGTTACTACAAGTCAGCTCTGGTGGTTGTAGATGAGGTGGGATATACCCCCATCACCCGTGAAGAGTGCAATTTATTCTTCCGTTTTATTGCAAACAGGTATGAGAAAACCAGCACGATTATAACTTCCAACAAGGCTTTTGGCGATTGGACCGAGCTGTTCCATGATCCTATTATTGTAACAGCGATCCTTGACCGGCTGCTTCACCATAGCGCTGTGATTAATATCAAAGGGAACAGCTATCGATTAAAAGGAAAAATGAAAAGCAGGAACAAAGGAAATTTATAAAATGAATCGGTGTGGCTCAATTTTGATGACCATAAATGGCTCACTTCTTCATGACCGTTGACAAGGGGCTACCTATGAAATTTTAATATCTTAAAATAATTGCATTTTTTTAAGGAAAATCCAACTTTTTTCTCTATCAGACCCAGGGCCGGATTAAAGCCTGTCCATCATCTAAAGCCGGATTAAATACTCACGGCATTCCTGAAAGGGAGAACTACAAGCCTGATCATTTGATTCTATGCCTTGCTGTTTCCTGGAGGCAATAGAAGCCAATATCTGGGGGAGAGCTTTCTGAGCTGCTGTTCTACCCGAGGCAACCATTTCATCCAGGCGGTGAAGCTCGTTCCATCCCACATCTTTTGTATCCGGAAAAATTTTGATGTCTGCCCGGCTGGTTTTGAGTTGATCAAGGTTGCGCATATTGATTTCTTCTGCCCTGACCATTATATCCAGAGCATTTTCCGGACAATAGTCGGGATTTATCGGGGCTGGAACATGGACAGCCACTGTTACATCCTGGTCATTGCTTCTGCAATGTTCTACCGGGACAGGGCAGCAGACAGCACCATCGACCAGGAGGTGATCATTCCATGGTACAGGAGGGAAAAATCCAGGAATGGCTGCGCTGGCATTCAAAGCTGTAATGATGTCACCCGAGGTTATTTCGACACTGTAGCCGCTGATTAAATCTGTGGCCATTGCAGAAAAAGGGATACGGAGTTGAGAAAAATTGTTTCCATGGATCAGAATTTTCAGGCATTCTTTGAAATTTATGTTCTGTAATACTCCTAACTTGCTTTGGGCCAGGTTCAGAGCTATCATTCCCCTGATCCTGGTGGTGATCTCTTCCCAAAAATTCACCCCATTGACATTGTGGGCCTTGAGGTTATTCAATCCTGATTTTTCATAGGCGTCACTTTTCAGCAGAGTCCTGAATCGTTCTTCTGTTTCAAAAGCGTCTTCTGTTTCGGAAAAAACTGCCCCGACAATGGCTCCGGCACTTGTTCCTGAAATTTTTTTGACCCTGATGCCCTGTTCCTGAAATATCTGCAAAACGCCAATTTGGGCCAGGCATCGAGCACCTCCCTGGCCCAGAGCCAGGCATATCTCTTTTGTGTCCAAAAAATTCACCTCTGCAATCATTAATTAAAAATTAAAAATGTTATTTTCACAATTGATAGATGAAAAATTGCCTCTTGTCAAACAGAGCCGATCCTGTTTAAGACAGATAGGTTTTACTTTTTCATTTTTTTAAAGGCTGCTTTAAATTCCTCGCAGGGATCCTTGTAGGATACCCTCTGGGTAAACCAGAGAAAGTCCGAGGTTGCCATTGGTTCAAATTCTTCCAGCTCAAGGGGCTGGATATACTCTTCAAGATCGGAAGGACTCCTTGTGATTTCAGTCAGTCCTAGGTTTACCTGGGAAATGTCAGAATTGATAGCCTTTACCCTGTCAATGACCCCCAGTCCATATTCTGTGTGCCCGCCACCAATAATGACAACCATGGGGCCTTTTGCATTTTTTTCATATAATTGTGATATGGAGAGGGCCATTTTATCATTTCTTGCCACCCAGGTGTCATAGAGCAGGGATGTCATTTTGTCATGGCCCATGCCGCAGTGAACAGCTTTGAATATCGATCTCATATGGGTTTCATAGGGCGGATTGGAGAATTGGGATGAAAAAATTAACTTTTTCTCGATGGCCGTGAGTCCATCCAATCCCTTGCGGGTGATTCTGCGTTTCTGGGAACTTGACAGGTCAAGGCCGGAAATCACAAGGTTATTGTCCCTTCCAAGCTTGAGAAGATCATAGTAATAGGCCCACATGGCATCGGACTGGGAATCCCAGTTTAGTTTCTTACGTGTTTGTTGTTCAATGGCCTTTTCTATTTTTTCAGAGTGGCCGGCCTTGCCCGAGTCGGCAAAGTTCAATAGTAAGGGGGTATCATCCATGGAGAAAAATTCAAACCCGAGAATGGGGGATTTTTCTTTTTCAACAAGGTCTTGGATGATTCTGTGCTGGATGGCATGGTGCATGGGATTGTCATGTTTTTCAGACAGATAAATAACATCATAATTTGCAATTTTATCCACCAGGGTGTTGAAGTGAATGGGTTGGTGGGTGGCGGTATCGATGATTTTACCTATGAGGGGGTCTTGCCGAAAAGGTGTCTTGGGTGCCGTGGCACAGGCAAATATCATTGGAATGCCAAGAAACAGGACCAAATGTAAAAAAAAGCGCATCATGGGTTGTCCTCACATGGGGTTAAAAGAAGCATGAAGACAATATAACACTTTTTTTATATATTTCCACCACCAAGGTGAATCTGAAAATACAGGATTATATCTTCATGTTAGTGACGGCCGGAATTAGAATCATTACTCCAGGGGCTTCCTGAAATAGAGAACCAGGCTTTTACCCAGAATCGGGTTGAATAGTTTGTCAATAAATGCGGTGATTTTCGGTTTTTTCATCAAATCCCAGACCAGGACCCTGTGGTACAGGTTTACAAGGAATGAATCGGTCCTGTTGGGCCCCACCAGACATTTTAGCCACCAATACGGAGCGTGGATGCTGTGGGCAAAATGGGAACCAAAATAGACAGGCCCCAGGGCTTCAAGTTTCTGGATCAATCCCTTTTTTTTATAGATTCTGACATGGCCCATGTTGGCATTGAAATATTCATCGGAAAGGAGCCAGCAGATTTTTTCAGGCCAGAATCTTGGCACACTGACAGCCAGGATTTTTCCGGGGCGCACAATCCTGACCAGTTCAGACATGGCCTTTGCATCATTTGGAATATGTTCCAACACCTCAGAACAGATGACAATATCAAAGCTATTATCCTTAAAGGGGAGGGCCGTGATATCCATGGTGGACAGATTCCAGTCTTTGCAGGAAAGATCATTGATATCATCGTGGAAGGCCAGTTTGTCCCGGGTTTGAATAAGGTTGTCAAAGCCAAAATCAGCCCCGGTGCAGATGGCGTCTTTTTCCTGGGCAGCCCTGATGGTATGGCGGCCTTCACCACAGCCAATATCCAGGATTCTGTCAAAGGGACTGATATCAAGTCTATTAAAATCAATGGTAATCATGGATAATCCCTCTATAGGCTTGGGCTGTTTTAATGGCTGTTTTTTCCCAGGTAAATTCTGACATCACCCTTTCATAACCTTTTTGGGCCAGCGTTTCTCTTTGTTTCGGGTCTTCCAGCAGTTCAATAATGGCTTTCTCCAATGCCGGTGCATCACCTGGGGGAACAAGTTTGGCTGCATCCCCGGCCACTTCCGGAAGGGCACCGCCTGTTGTGCTGATAACAGGTATCCTGCATGCCATGGCCTCTCCCACGGGAAGGCCAAACCCTTCGTAGAGGGAGGGAACAATTGCAATACTGGCCTTTGCATATTCCCTTACAAACCGATCATGGTCTATTCGGCCGGTAAATTCAATGTGGGAGCCTATGTCCAGTTTTTTGACCAGGTTTTCAATTCCCCCATTTTTTTTGGGGGTTCCAATGACGGTCAGACTGACCCTATGTTTTTTTACTACCTTTTTAAGGGCAAACAAAAGATGGTACAACCCCTTTAAGGGTGTGTCAGCACTATTGGTTACAATCAGTCTGCCGGGAATTTTTCTGATGTGATCCAGGGGATAAAAATTGTCTGTATCAATGCCAATGGGAATGGTTTTAAAATTTGATTCAGAAACCTTGAATTCCCTTGCAATGTCTCTTTTGGAGCTGTCAGATACGGTGATGATCGTCTTAAGTCTTCTGGCCACCTGCTTTTGCATCCCAATGAAGGAATACCACCTTAAGGCCTTGAGCTTTTTGATATAGGACCGGGTGCTTTGGACTGCCAGACGTCTGTCCACGGTCATGGGATGGTGGATTGTGGCGGTTACCGGTACTTTTCTCTGTAAGGAGAGCAGGCTGTAGGACAGGCTTTGGTTGTCGTGGATGATATCGAACTTGCTTTCACAGCCCTTTAAGTGACGGTTCACCCTCATGCCAAAGGTCATGGGTTCCGGGTATCCCATGGCTGAAACGTCCAGCCATTCCAGAAGATTGATGGGATCTTTCAGTTCCCGGATGTGGGGGGTCCGAAACGGGTTGTCTGCATTATAGAGATCCAGGGTGTCAAGCATGGTAAGGGTACCGCTGCCGTTCAACTGTGGGTCCGGTGGCCCTGCAATGACTTCAACCCTGTGCCCCAGATCGGAAAGGGCCTGGGTAAGGTGTCGGACATAAACGCCCTGGCCCCCGCAGTGGGGATTGCTTCGGTAACTTAAGATACCTATTTTGAGGGATGATTTCATAGAAAGTAAGGGTGGTGCGCCCGGCTGGAATCGAACCAGCGATCTTCAGCTTCGGAGGCTGACACCTTATCCACTGGGCTACGGGCGCACAAAATCCAGATGTTTTTATACCACGTTATCAAATAAAATCCACATTAAATTTTTCTTTTGCTTCTCCTGCAACGTATAAGGAGCCTGCAATACAGATGGCATCATTGTCTGAACATGTCGATATTGCATGGGTTACAGCAGTTGGTACATCTTCTATAACCTCAATTTTTTTATTTGTAATTTTTTCCATTGCCTCTTTTAATACCCGGGTTTCCAGACTTCTGTCAATTTTTGCCTTGGTAATAATGATTTTTTGGGCACAGGGAACAAGGTGTTTGAGCATCTCTTCGTAGGGTTTGTCATCCAGGATTCCCACCACAAGGGTGAGCTTTTTGCCGGACAGGGTGCTGGACAGGTATTTGCCCAGTACCTGGGCTGCTTTTAGATTGTGGGCCCCGTCCAGGATAACCAAAGGCTTTTCCATGATAACCTCAAGTCTTCCCGGCCATTTTGCAATGGAAAGCCCTTTTTTGATAAGCTCGGGTGACAGATTGTACCGAAGATCGGTTTCTTTGAATTTGTTAAAAACAAGTTCACAGGTTGCCAGGGCCAGGCTTAAATTTTCTTTTTGGTGATCCCCTGGCAGGGGTTTTACAACCTCTTTATAGGTTTGGTGGAGGCCACGGTAAAGATAAGTTGTCTTTTTGGGGTTTTTCCGTATGGAAAAATCATGTTTAAACTGAAATAGCGGGGCGTTATTTTCCCCAGCAAGCCTTTTGATAACCCCAAGGCCGGATGGTTGAGAAACTCCGGTTACCACTGGTGTGTTCAGTTTTATGATACCGCCTTTTTCCCCTGCCAGATCTTTTATGGTGCTGCCAAGGTAATCGGTATGCTCAATGGATAAATTGGTTATCACGCTGACCTGGGGATGGATTACATTTGTTGCGTCAAATCGTCCGCCCATACCAGTCTCAATAATGGCCCATTCTACTTTTTCCTTGGAAAAATGGTAAAATGCCATGGCTGTATTGATTTCAAAAAAGGTGGCCCTTCTTTTTCCCAGGTCCACGGCATGCACTGCTTCATAGGCTTCCACCACTTTTTCATCTGATATCTGTTCTCCGTTGACACAGATTCTTTCATTGAATCGAACCAAATGGGGGGAGGTGTAAATCCCTGTTTGGAATCCTGCTTTTCTTAATATGGATTCAATATAGGTGGCGGTGGATCCTTTGCCGTTGGTTCCTGCAACATGGATGGTATTATAATTTTTCTGGGGGTTGTTCAGAAACCTGAGGATGTTTTGAATGGTGGTAAGCTCAAGTTTGATACCGAATCGGCCAAGTTTAAAAATTGTATCAAGGCACTCTTGGTAGGATATTTTTCCCATGTTCTCCAACAATAAAAAAAACCCGGCATACTTGATTTGTCATCAAATATGCCGGGTAGAATTTAACGGTTTAACTACGTCTTCTGCGTGTTCTTGAGGCTGCAATTCTTTGTCTTCTCATTGCTTCTCTCATTTTACGTCGTCTGAATTGACAAGGTTTCTCATAATGTTTTTTTACTTTAAGACGTTTGAAGAGACCATCATTCTGGATTTTTTTCTTCAGTATTCTCAAGGCTTTTTCGACATCATTGTCAATAACCGTGACCATAATTTCTTTCAAAAGGCATCGCCCCTTTCATTGTGGATTTAAATATTCAATATTTATAACCAGGGTACATACCAGTTGGGAGATATGAAAGCAAGTAAAAAAGCCATTTGACTAAATATAAAAAGAAGTCAAATGGCTTGCCATGCTTAATCAACCTCTCCTATAAATTGGAGATCAACTCTTCAGTAACAGACTTGAGGTCTTTTTCACCGGCCAGGGTGAAATATTTGACGGAAGCATCTTTTTCTGCAAGGTCTCTGAAATAATATGCAGAGGCCAGGGTGCCTGTGTCAGTGTCATAGTAAATGGAATGACGTTTATCAATGGCAGTCTCATCCTGGTCATCATCACGTGCGCTTAAAGCACCATCGCAAACCCGGCATTTGTCTCCGTTGGGTTTGATGGCATCAATGAATATATTGTTGGGATGATTGTTGTTGTTTTCACACAGCCTGCGGCCCATGATTCTGTTTTTGGCAATCTGGCGGTCAAGGATCAGCTCAATGACATAGCTGAGTTTCATGCCTGCCTCTTCAAGGGATGCATGGAGTTTTTCAGCCTGAACTTTGTTTCTTGGAAAACCGTCCAAAAGCCATCCGTTCTTGCAGTCATCCTGCTGAAGTCTGTCAAGCACCATGGGGATTGTAATTTCATCGGGGACCAGGTCCCCTTTATCAATAAATTCTTTGGCTTTTTTGCCCAGTTCTGTTCCGCCCTTGATGTTTTCACGGAAGATGCCGCCGGATTCGATGTGGGCTATATTGTACTTGTCTTTGAGTATGGTGCCCTGGGTCCCTTTGCCGCTGCCGTTTGGTCCAAAAAAAAGAATGTTCATGTTGACTCCTTTATGTGTTTGAAATAATGTTTAATCTGAACAACTTTTCTACATATAAGAGTAGTTTTTGTTTGTCAAGGTTAAGACAAAAGCGATGGGTGATTGCATGTTAATTTTTATTTTTTGATTTTATTCACTACTGTCAGTTTCAATCAGTTTGAGTTCAGGGCAATCAACACTCC
>DAOWDR010000471.1 GCA_030638935.1 Desulfobacteraceae bacterium
ACCTATTTGCCCTCTATGCTGGCGGGTAAATGGCAGGGCACCATGGCCCTTACTGAGCCTACAGCTGGAACCTCTCTGGGAGACCTTTGCACCGAGGCCATTCCCCTTGAACAAGGACAATCAGTCAGCGGGCAATTGGGAGATGGACAATACAAAATTTTTGGGGAAAAAATTTTTATCTCGGCCGGGGATCACGACGGGGTGGACAATGTAATCCATCTCATGCTGGCCCGGATAAAAGGAGCCCCTGCCGGGGTAAGGGGCATTTCTCTTTTTCTGGTGCCGAAATTAAGGCCAGATGCCCGGGGAAACCTTGTGGATAACGATGTTGTTGTCACCCAGGTGTTTCATAAACTGGGGTATAGGGGCGCACCCATTGTAGGTCTTAGCCTGGGGGAAAAGAACAATTGTATCGGTTATCTTTTGGGCAAAGAGCACAAGGGACTTTCCTATATGTTCCAGATGATGAACAATGCCCGACTGGAGGTGGGCATGGGGGCGACATCCATTGCCACGGCAGCCTATCATTCCGCTTTGTGTTATACCAGGACAAGGTGCCAGGGCAGAAAAATCACGGCTCCCAGGGAGTCTTCCCCCATTCCAATTATCGGGCATCCAGATGTGCGCCGTATGCTGCTTTTCCAGCGGGCTGTCTGTGAAGGGAGCCTGGCATTGATCCTTCAATGCGGAATGTACGAGGATATACTTGCCAAAGATCCGTCTCAAACAGATTGTCATCTGCTCCTGGAACTTCTCACTCCCGTGGCCAAGACTTATCCCTCGGAAATGGGTATTTTGTCCACCAGCACTGCCATCCAATGTTTTGGAGGATACGGGTATTGTGATGATTTCCCGGTGGAACAGCATTTCAGGGACATGCGCATCCACACCATCCACGAGGGTACCACCGGTATCCAGGCCATGGACTTGCTTGGTAGAAAGCTTACCATGGAAAATGGCCGGGCATTAGGTTTGCTCAAGCAGGAGATGGAGGATGCCATGGCGTCGGCAGGCCATCACCAAAGTTTGACAGGGATGGTACAGTCTCTGGCAAAGGGAATGGGGATGCTGGAAAAGACCTGCCTGAGTTTAGGAAATGTGGCCATGGAAAAAGGGCCCGACGCCTATCTGGCCGATGCCAGTCTCTTTCTTGAAATGTTCGGGATACTGGTCATTGGATGGCAATGGCTGACCATGGCCGAGGCTGCCCTGGTGGTATTAAAAAAAGAAGGGCTAAAGAAAAAGGATATCCTCTTTTATAAGGGCAAGCTCCATGTGGCCCAGTATTTTTTCTCATATGAACTGCCTAAAATTCAAGGATTGGCAAGGACCCTCGAGGGTTCGGACCAGATGACGCTGACCGTGCCCGGGGACTGCTTTACCGATTAAAGAAAAATTTGATCACTAGTATAAATATAAAAGGAGATACCTTAAAGATATGAATGATAAAGATATGAACGATACTACAAAAACAAATAGTGAGACCCCACCGTTTAAGTTCAGGACAAATGCGGGCATCGGCTATCTGACCCTGGACAGACCTGCCACCTACAATGCCTTTGATCATTCAATGGTAGAGTCATTTGAAACTCTTTTAAGGGATCTGCGCTATGACGAAGAAACCCGGGTGATCATCCTGGACGGAGGGGATGCCAAGGGCTTTTGCGCAGGCCTTGACACCAAACTCTATGCCCCTCAAATTTTTAAGATGACCCCCATGGCGGCCTATAATGCCCAGGTCCGTATGAGCAGGCTTTTTTTGGGCATGCGCCAGATTCCCCAGCCCATAATTGCCTGTGTCCACGGAGCTGCGGCAGGGATCGGGTTCTCCCTTGCCATGGCTTCTGATTTGAGAATTCTGGCCGAGGATGCAAGGTTTTCAGCGGCCTATATTAATATTGGTCTTGGCGGGGCAGACATGGCCTCTTCCTATTTTCTCCCCCGGCTCATAGGAGCAGGGCGGGCCTATGAATATTTGCTGACCGGCAATTGGATGGATGCTGCGACTGCCCTGGACCTGGGGTTTGCCTCCAGGGTGGTGGAAAGGGAAGAGATGATAAAAACAGCTGAAATTCTTGCCAAAACCATGGCTGAAAAAAATCCCATGGG
>DAOWDR010000347.1 GCA_030638935.1 Desulfobacteraceae bacterium
ATTCCCAGGCAGGAAGCAATTAACGAAGTTGAAAACCCAGACCCCCAAAAAAACAAAGAAGAAATTGCTAAAAAAAAGGGGTCTTTTTTTAAAAAAATCTTTGGTTAACAACCAATTGACATAAAATAAACATAAAGACCGGCGCCATATTTTCGACCAAGCCCAATATTGGAACCGAAAGGGCGGAGCTATGCAAAAGCTAGAGAAATCGTTCAATGGCTTCTGATTTGCAGGACCAAAAATATAGGTTCCCTTCCATTAAGTGTGAATATGAATGATCTGGCGATTGATTTCAATCGCTAATACCTTTGGGATGCTTACAGAGTAACCGTTTCTTGCATCCCTAAATAAACTTTTATTAAGGAGGATTTACCTATGGCTTCTGATACTTTTTTACAAATCGACGATATTAAGGGTGAAAGTACGGACAAAGGGCATGAAAATTGGATTGAGATCCTTTCTTTTAACTGGGGCGTATCCCAGATGGCGTCGGGAAGTGCAAGTTCCTCAGGTGGAGGATCATCACAGCGGGCTGATTTTCAGGATCTGTCCATTGTAAAGGAACTGGACAGCTCATCGCCGCTGCTGAACAAGGCATGCTGGGGCGGACAACATATTGGTAAGGTGACACTGGAGCTTAACCGGGCAGCGGGTGAAAAACGCCAGAAATACATGGAATATGTAATGGAAAATGTTATTATTAGTTCCGTCAGCATCGGTGGTGGCGGCGGCGGGGTTCCAACGGAATCAGTGACGTTTAATTACGGGAAAATTACAACCACTTATACAAAACAGGCTCGCAAGGGCGGCGGCGGTGCCGGAGAAGTGCCTGCCGGGTGGGACTTAGAGGGTAATGATCACTGCTAGTATGCGGGTTGAATTTCTCAATAATCAGCCCCCCTTTCTTTTAAAGGGGGGGGCTTAGCAGATGATCCACAGACTGACCTAAGTCCATGATAATTCATAACACTGTCCGGTTAAGACAGGAGCACAAATGTTTTGTCTGCGGTGAGCCTGCTCATTCTTTCTCACCAAATTCAGAGCCCGTATGTCTCAAAGCTGATTGCCGGCTTGTGCTCATTAGAAAAAAACAGCTGAGTGACTCTTCCTATAAATTATTTTTTTCTCTTCAAGCCGCACAGATTAAAAAGACCACTGAACTTGTCAAATTAAGGGAAAAAAGACTGGCAATAAAAAGGGATACGGAAAAAAAAGAAAATCTATCCTGCTGGGAAAAAGCCATAAATCCTGATTGCGGTTATGATCCGGAACAGTATCCCTATGCTGTTGTTCCTAGCAATTTAAAGAAGATAACAAGACTTCCAAAAAAAAGAAAAGCTATTTTTCGCAAAACACTTTACCACCTTATTAATGAGAGCCTTTCGGAAGGCGAGGGAAATCAAGATGAAAACAGCCGCCAAAATGAGGTCCTGGAAAATGATTCTCCTTTTGAGGCAAAGGCCTGTTCTATCTGCAGCGGCGGTTGCTGCTGCATAGGTGAGGAACATGCCTTTCTGAAAAAAGAAACAATTTTTCATTACATGTCCGGACATCCTGATCAAACACCGGCCCAGGTGGTGGCGTCGTATATGAAATGTCTGCCGGAAAAATCTTTTGAAAATTCATGTGTGAACCACACAAAAACAGGCTGCACTTTGCCCCGGGACATGCGGTCACACGTCTGCAATAATTACTTATGTGACCCTTTGAATAAGCTGCGGAAGCTGTTCGCCCAAACACCTTTACCAAAAGGCGTATTTTTTATCAGTCGTGCTCAAAACAACTGGAAAAAAGACGACCCGGATTTTGATAACCGTATTGTGGGATCAGTGCTGATATCCAGGGGTGACCTATGTTAATTTTGAGGTGCTTTAAAACCTGTTCAGGGGAGAATTATGCCAGAGCCCATCTCATTTGGTGAACTTGATTTCAACCTTGTTGCTTCCATGGGCAAGGCCCATGGCGTACATGAATCTGAAACGCACTTCCGTATACTTCTAATGGGGGATTTCAGCGGCCGGGCAAACCGAGGCCAGGACTCTGCGGGTGCCGCATTGACAAATTTGCAACCCCTTGTGGTGGACCGGGATAATTTTGATACCCTATTCGCAAAACTTGGGGTTCAGATTCATTTGTCTATGGGAGAAAAACCCCCTCCTGTTTGTATCTCATTCTCCGAGTTGGATGATTTTCACCCTGATGCACTTTATAGTCGACTCCCTGTCTTCCAGGCACTGAAAGAAACCAGAGAAAGCCTGAAAGACCCGTCAGCTTTTGCTGTCTTTACCGAAGAGTTGCTCAAAGCGCCGTCTTTGGAAAAAGAAACCCAATTGCCGGAGTCTGTCAGCGTACAACCCTCGGGGGATCTGCTGGATCAGATCATCGAAAAAAGCCAATTTGAAGACCAGCAGACTAGTCCTGCAAAATCTTCAACCCAGTGGGATTCTTTTTTGCACAGTATTGTCAAGCCGCATCTTGTTCCAAAGGCCCATCCCAGACAGGAAGAGATGATTGATGCCGTGGATGCTGCGGCAAGTGAGCTGATGCAGATGATTTTGCACCATGAAAATTTTCAGGCTCTGGAGGCTGGGTGGAGAGGACTTGATTTTCTTGTTTCACGACTTGAAACAGACAGCCAACTCAAGCTTTTTATACTTGATGCAGCAAAGACAGAGGTTGCAGCAGACCTTACGGCAGCCGATGACCTGTGCCGCACGGGTCTGTACAAAATATGCGTTGAGCATTCGGGAACAGCCGGGGGGCAGCCCTGGGCTGTTATTGCGGGCAACTACACCTTTGAAAAGCAAAACAAAGAGATGGAACTGCTTGGCCGAATAGCAAAGATTGCAAAAGCCGCCGGAACTTGTTTTATTACCGCAGCCGGGGACAGGTTTCTATGTGAAAACAGTCTTGCAGAAACACCTGATCCAGATGACTGGCAGCCTTGTTCAGATCAGGAAATTGAAACGAACTGGCAGGCTTTGCAGCACCTTCCTGAAGCTGTAAATATAGGCCTTGGTTTGCCCCGTTTTCTGTTGCGCTTGCCCTATGGCGTTGACACAGAGCCTATGGATGCTTTTAACTTTGAGGAAATGCCGATTCCCCCTGTACACGGGAATTATCTATGGGGAAACCCCTGTTTTGCCCTCATACTTCTGCTGGGTCAGGCGTTCAGCATGCATGGCCGGCAGATGCAGCCGGACTCTGTTCTGGAAATCAACTCCCTGCCGCTTCATGTTTATAAGGAAGAAGGCGAATCCCATCTGAAACCCTGTGCTGAAATCCTGCTCAGTCACCGTGGGGCCGAACAGATTATGAAAAAAGGGCTGATGCCGCTGCTCTCTTTTCTTAACCAGGATATGGTGCGGCTTGGCCGGTTCCAGTCCATTGCCGACCCCCTCAGTCGGCTTTCCGGACCCTGGCAATAATAACAGATCCAGATCAGCATTCTAAAATCAAGTTTTACTTAGAGCTAATTTTTTTTGTCCCAACTTCATTACGACGTTTTATTCATGACGCTGGTTAAATATTAGTTTTTGAAGAAAAAAGGTGGAATATTATGCCTATTACACAAGATAATCGAAAGTTACGAATTGCTACACCGCTGGAGGATAACGCTGTGGTGCTGTCATCTTTTTCAGGAAACGAAGGCCTTTCTGTTCCTTTCTCCTTTGAACTGAACCTTGTGTCGGAAAGCGATTCCATCGCATTTGAAGAGATTATCGGAAATAATATTACAATTTCCATTGGTGAAGAAGAAGCCAGCGCACGTTTTTTTAATGGAATCGTATCTCGGTTTTCCTAGGACAGCGGTACAGGGGATACCGGTTTGGCGCATTATTCGGCAACCGTGGTTCCGTGGTTTTGGCTGCTGTCCAAGACTAGCAATTCCAGGATCTTTCAGGATAAATCCGTTCCGGATATCGTGGAGGAGCTTTTTACCGAAAAAGGATTCAATGATTTCAGGATGGATCTGGATGGAACCTTTGAGCCAAAAGAATACTGCGTACAGTATGCTGAAACAGACTTTAATTTTGTTTCCAGGCTATTGGAACAGGAAGGCATATTTTATTTTTTTGAACACGAAAACAGCACCCACACAATGGTTCTTGGGGACTCGCCCGGTAAACATCCAGTTTGCCCCATGAATGAATCTGTTATATATCGCTCTGGACCTATAGGGGGAAGCGTTCGGGAAACTGTTATTACCGACCTTGACAAATGGCAGGAGATCCGGATCGGCAAGTATACGGTAAATGACTTTAATTTTGAGTTACCGAACAACGATTTGCTGGTTGGGGTTGAAAATCAAACCCCCCTGGGGCCCGGGGTGCTTGAAGTGTATGATTTTCCTGCAGAATACAAGACAAGGGCGGAAGGAGAAAGGCTGGCCAATATACGGATGCAGGCAGAGGAGGTGCGAACGACCTCCTTTTCTGGATCCAGTACCTGCAGAGGATTTACAGGTGGACACAAGTATAATCTTTCCAGTGGTCATTACCGAGATGAGATGAATGGGGAGACATATGTGCTGACTTCCGTGAATCATAGAGCTTCTGAGCCTGCTGGCGGCTCAACAGCTGCGGGCGGATCATCGTTTCTCTATACAAATAAATTTACATGCGTCCCTTTTGATGTGCCGTACCGGCCGGCTTTTATTACACCCAAACCAATGATTCCAGGGGTTCAGACCGCTATTGTTGTGGGTCCTGTTGGTGAGCAGATTCATACGGACGAATATGGCAGAGTCAAGGTCCAGTTTCCCTGGGACCGGGCTCGGCAGTTCAATGAGGATAGTTCCTGCTGGATTCGTGTCAGCCAGACCCAGGCTGGGACAGGGTGGGGTGCCATGTTTCTTCCACGCATTGGACAGGAAGCTATTGTGGATTTTCTTGAGGGTGACCCTGACAGGCCTATTATCACCGGCTGTGTTTATAACGGGCTCAACACGCCGCCCTACTCCCTTCCTGACGAAAAGACAAAATCAACCATAAAGACCATATCTGTTCCGGATAACGGGGGGACAAATGAACTCCGTTTTGAGGACGCAGCAGACGAAGAGCAGATTTTGATTC
>DAOWDR010000270.1 GCA_030638935.1 Desulfobacteraceae bacterium
AACTCTATTCTTCGGGTAAATTTGGATTCAAAAAATTTGTTACCATGATCAAAAGAGTTCGGGATGAAACAAAGCTTCCCGTGATGATTTCTCCGGGTTCCCTGCCCGACATGGTTCTTGGTGAATTGGCCGGGGCAAATGTCACCTGGTATGCCTGTTACCAGGAGACACATAATAAGACCCTGTATAAAAATCTGCGCCAGGGCCAGGCCTTTGAAAAAAGACTGGTCAAAAAACAAAGGGCCAAAAGCCTTGGAATGCTCATTGAAGAGGGTATCTTAACCGGCGTGGGCGAAACCCTTGATGATCTGGCAGATTCTATTATCTGGATGAAAGATTTTGCCGTGGACCAGGCCCGGGTGATGACATTTGTTCCCCAGCCAGGTACACCCATGGCAGAAACTAAACCACAGCACAGTCTGAAAGAGCTGATTATCATTGCGGTCATGCGCATGGTAATGCCGGATATTCTTATCCCGGCTTCCCTGGATGTTGCCGGGCTTGACGGTCTGAACGACCGGCTGAATGCAGGTGCCAATGTGGTGACATCCATTGTGCCTCCCCAAAAAGGCCTTGCAGGGGTTGCCAACAATTATCTTGATATTGAAGATTCACGAAGATCTTTGGACCATATTTTACCAATTTTAAAAAGCTGTGGACTTTCACCCGCCCTGTCCGAAGACTACCGGGAATGGATACAAAACAGACAAAGGGCTAAAACAGACAAAGGGAATGGATTGGTTCTCTTTTAAAGAAAAATATATGTTGATAGCTGTTGTCGGAGGAAAACTCCAGGGGGTTGAAGCCGTTTACCTGGCTCAAAAGGCAGGGTGGGAAGTTCTTGTTATTGACAAGAATCCCCATGCACCTGCAACAGGATTATGCGACAGGTTCCTGGAATTTGAGTTTACCCCTGAATACCCGGTTCCCCAGGATTGCCCCAGGGTGGATCTTATCTTGCCTGCTGTTGAGGACAAGGATGTGCTTACTGCAGTAAAGATATGGGCAAAAAGGCAACATATCCCCCTGGCCTTTGACCTTGTGGCTTACCTTTTCTCAGCTTCCAAGTTAAAATCTGATTCTCTTTTTAGAAAAATGAATCTTCCCGGCCCCATACCATGGCCCGATTGCAATTTTCCCCTTGTGGTAAAACCCGATGAGGCAAGCGGCAGTCAGGGGGTAAAAATATTTAAGGATTCAAAAACATTTTTTTCCCGATATCCAACCCCCTCACAACTGGATAATCTTGTGATCCAGGAATATATGGAAGGCCCCTCATATTCCATTGAAGTTATTGGTTGTCCAGAAGACTATAAAGTTCTCCAGGTGACAGACCTGGCCATGGACAAAACCTATGACTGCAAGCGGGTCACAGCCCCGACACAGCTTTTGCCCCATCAAATTAGCAAGTTTGAAGAAATTGCCCTTGCCCTGGCCAAAGCCATCCGTCTTAAAGGAATCATGGATGTGGAAGTGGTACTCAATAAAGACAAACTTAAATTACTTGAAATTGATGCCAGGCTTCCAAGCCAGACACCCATTGCCGTGTACTGGTCAACCGGGATTAACATGGTAGAGATGCTTGGGGATCTTTTTTTAAATAAAAAAAATCCGGATGCCGGGCAAAAATCGGATATAGGGTACAAACCTGATACCAGGCAAAAACCGGAACAATTTGTTGTGGTTGAGCATATCCAGGTTTCAGAATCTGATTTAACCGTCATGGGAGAACATATTATGTCCCAGGACGGTCCTTTGACCCTGGAATCCAATTTTTTTGGGGCTGAAGAAGCCATCACCAGTTTTTTCCCGGGAAAAAAGCAATGGGTGGCCACTTTGATATTTACCGGCAGCACCCAGGGGGATATAATGATCAAAAAACAAAACTGCCATGAACAGATTATTGAATCCAGTGGGATTATCCCAGGGAGCCGTCAAATTGACCCGTTTAAAAACAAGTGATATTTGCAATATCTCCTCCGGACTTAAGGCATACAATGAACAGCTTTTAACCGGAACAGGCCGAACCCTGCTGGGAATTGCCTGTCATGCCTGGGGTGTTGAGGAAATTAAAATTCAAAATCAGATAGATTCTTTTGCAATCCATGTGGTCCCCATCACAACAGGCCAGGGGATAATTTCTGATTTCAGCCAAACCGTTACCGATATTTTAAAGTTCATGGGATTCAAGGCCTCAATATCTGATAACCCTGATATCTCCGGTGTTGCCGGGTCTTTTGAGAGCAAGGCAGATGCCATAATGATGGCCGATGACCAGAGGTTTGTTGGAATAAATTTAAATAATCAATTTGTTGTGGATAATTCCGAAGCAACCGGCAGGGTGTTTGCCGCAGCCCTGGATCTTATGGCAAAAGGGATTGAAAACGGTAAAGTACTGGTTTTGGGATGCGGTCCCGTGGGAGAGGCTGCCGCCCGTACTCTTTTATCCTTAAATGCCAAAGTGGGCCTGTATGACATTGATCTCCCAACTGCAAACTTTCTGAAAGAAAAACTTTCCAGAGACTCAAATATTAAAACTGATATTGTTGTTGAAACCAAGATTGACATGGCTATTTCAAACTATGAATATGTATTGGAAGCCACACCCTCTGCAGACACAATTCCAGACAAACTGATTTCAGCTCCCATGTGTGTTGCAGCCCCGGGGGTGCCCCTGGGAATTTCCAAAAAGGGTTGCAAAATTTTAAAAGATCGTCTCATACATGACAAGCTGGAGCTGGGGGTTGCTGCCATGGCAATTTCCCTTCTTTCCTAGGATAAGAAACAGGAGATTATTGTGAATGATTTAACATGGACTGAGACCCAGATCAGAAGACTCAAAGAACTGGGTGTGGACCTGGAGAATATTTCCACGGATTTTTCCACGCCTGCCCAGAGAAATAAAGTGTTCCAGGAAGTTGAAAAAAAACAGGTTAAAGAAAAAAGAGCTTTATTATCGGATTTTCTGATCCAAGGCAAGAAATCCCTCCTGGACGCTCTTAGGGAAAAACTTGGCCTTATCCTTCACCAACAGGGGTTTACCCGGGTGACCACTCCCACGATCATTACCAGGGCTGCCCTTGGAAAAATGACCATAGATGAGGATCACCCGCTTTTTAAGCAGGTTTACTGGATAAACGAAAAACAGTGCCTGAGACCCATGCTGGCAC
Organism: Desulfobacteraceae bacterium; assembly: GCA_030638935.1. Classification (GTDB taxonomy): domain Bacteria; phylum Desulfobacterota; class Desulfobacteria; order Desulfobacterales; family Desulfobacteraceae; genus NBML01. Next base: position 3,171 of record DAOWDR010000270.1, read on the forward strand.
CAAATCTTTATAGCTTAATGCTTGATTTCAGTCGGTTAAACCATCGGCCCATCCGTTTTTTTGAAATGGGCTCCTGCTTTAGAAAAGAGTCTGACGGAGCCCGGCACAATAGTGAATTTACAATGCTGAATCTTGTGGAAATGGGCCTCCCCAAAGAGAGTCGCCATGACAGGCTAAAGGAGCTGGGCTCAATTGTGGCAGAGGCATCCGGACTTAGTGACTATCGGTTTGAAAGAGAAGACTCCAAGGTTTATGGCACCACCCTGGATATTGTGGCAGGGCCGGAAAATATTGAAGTTGCTTCAGGAGCCCTGGGGCCGCATCCCCTTGATGCTGCCTGGGGTATTACAGATACCTGGGTAGGGATGGGCTTTGGACTTGAACGGCTGGTGATGACATCTTCAGGAGATACCACCATCGGTAAATGGGGAAAAAGTCTCTCCTATCTAAATGGTATCCGGTTAAGAATTTAAGCAGAATGTCAAAGGGATAAACAAAGCAGGTACTTATCCAAGAAAGACAGGGGTTTGGGATATTTATATGATTTCTCTGCCCTGGGTTTTACAATCGTTGATAGTGATTCCAAGATATGTTATTGTGTAAATCAGAATTTCACCCTTACAGGAGGTTTTATGCAAATATCCTTTACCTTCAAAAAGATTGATTCCTCAGACTCTTTAAAATCTTACGTCCATGAAAAATTTGACAAGCTGGACAAAATGCTTGACAGCCCTGCTGAAACGAATGTCGTTTTTTCAGTCGAAAAAATTAGGCATATCGTCGAAGTAAACCTCAACTGTGACGGGTTAAGGATTCATGCGAAAGAAGAATCTGAAAGCATGTATTCGTCCATTGATGTCCTTGCAGACAAATTAAGATTACAGATTAAAAAAAACAAAGAAAAACTCAGGCGACATCTGGCCGGAGATAAAAAGAGCATCAAGGATAAAGGAACAGAATTTAGCTCCGAAGACGGCTTGGTGGATAATACAATTACCGGGTAAGCTAAAAATATCAAATAATTGCTGACCCAAGGTTGAAAAAATTTATGCGATAGCAATCGGTTGATTGTAGATTGCCGGCAAAATATGAATATGTTTGCCTGGAATGTTCTCGCATATTTATAATCTATAGAGTGATATAATAATACCATTAAACTGTCATTGATGTTTAATGGTATTATTATATGCTGGTAGGGATGGATTGGTCATCTCTATTTTGCTTTTGAATGTAGGGAAAAACAATAAACAAAAGGTCATCCAGATAAATTTTTGACCATCATCAGGAGATACCATAGTGGAAAAAGGGCAAAAGTTGGGCCTTGTTTTTTTATTTTTTTTGGTTACCTCTTTCTGCTTTTTCGGATGTGCGACACTGAAAAAAGAAGAGTGCTTGACTGTTGACTGGTATGGTATTGGCTATGAAGATGGGACCAAGGGCTATAAAACTTCCCGAATTGCCAAACACAGAAAATCCTGTGCAAAGTATGGAGTTCTGCCGGATTTGCAATTATATCAAAGAGGGCATTCAGAAGGCCTTAGGGAGTATTGCACTCCCCATAAAGGCTATCAGCTTGGTCTTCATGGACGTTCATATAATGATGTGTGCCAAGGGGAACTGGAAGTGCTATTTCAGGAGGCCTACAATATAGGCAAGGACAATTTTTTTTTGAAACAGGAAATTTTGAAAGAGCAAAAATATCTTGGTAAACTAAAGGGTAAAAGGCTTCAAGTAAATGACTTGTTAAAAAAGAAAGAGCGTGATGGTAAGGATTGCGTCGGATTGAAAAAATGCAAAAAAATTATAGATGATATATGGTTTTTAGATAAGGAAAAAAGAGCCTTGCATTTAAAAATCCTATCCCAGAAAAATTTAATTGCTGAGATGAAGCAGACCCTATCAGATATGACAGTCCAAAGCCGGTTTAAATAGAAACGTTCTATAGGAGGGGCGGGGGGAAATGATCCCGCTTTTTTATCAGTTGTTCAAAATTGTCTTTTTTAAAAGGGAGCAATGAATGATCTATAAACTGACAACCTTTGAGGACCTTGTGGTCGGGCAAAAAGCATTTTTACGGAAAACAATAACTGATGCTGATTTATCTCATTTTATCGCAATAACAGGTGACTTGAATCCTTTACACGTTGATAAGCTTTTTGCAGAACATACCTTTTTCGGCCAGCGAATTGCCCATGGTATGTTGTCGGCTTCATTGATAATAATGTTATTATGATAGCATTTTTTTAGTCAAGATTTTTATTGACCTTTAAGCAAATAAAATGCACCCTATGAATCATGAAAAACATTACGTTTGAAAATCCGATGCTTACCAGAGAGCTCTTCGGTCATCACAACTGTAATCTGGATAAAATTTGCAAAGCGTTTAATGTGGAGATCAATACAAGGGGCAGCTCTTTGTTGGTTAATGGCACAGCCCACAATACTGATCTTGCTGAAAAAATACTCCAACAACTTTATCAGCTTC
>DAOWDR010000495.1 GCA_030638935.1 Desulfobacteraceae bacterium
AGATCAGCTCATCCTCGTCAAATTCAATGGCGTCCTGGGTTTCAAGGTCATCTGATTCCGGATCAAAGCTGATCTCAATTTCAGCCGAATCTCCATCAGGCTCTTCCATCTCAAGGCCTGTTCCGTCACTGTCCAGCTTAGTCTCTTCTGCTTCAAAATCCAGGTCGCCTATTTCAAAATCGGTATCTTCAAAATCCAATCCCGTGTCTTCTGCTTCAAGTTCATCCGGTTCAAATTTATTTGGTTCAAAATTTTCCAGGCCGGTATCTTCCTGAAGATCAAACTTAATTTCTTTTTCAGGTTCAGATGTTAGAGAAGTATCAGTAACCTGGGGAAAGGCTGTGAAAACATGCTTGCACAAATTACAACGGACTTTTGAACCCCCGGGCTTTAAAAGGGACTCGTCGAGGTTAAAGCGTGTTGAACACTCTTCGCAGGTAATAATCATTGTGCTTCCCCCTATTACAATTTCAAATCATAGATTGCAGGCAGATTCCTGTATTTTTCATTGTAATCAAGTCCATAACCGACTATGAATCCTTTTTCAAGTGAAAAACAGGAGTAGTCGACATCAATGGCAACTTCCCTGCGTTCGTGCTTGTCAATCAGGGAACAGATTTTGATTGACCTGGGATTCAGGAGCTGGATAAACTCAATTATTTTTGACAGGGTGTTCCCCGTGTCCACAATATCTTCCACCAGCAGTATATCCCGGCCCTCCAGTTCAAGGTCCGGCTGTTTGGTAAAGACAATCTGCCCGGTTGACGAGGTCCCCTCATATGAGGAGGCACCGATAAGGTCGATCTCATGGTCAATGGATATTTTTCGGGAAAGATCTGCGAGAAATATAAAGGATCCTTTTAATACTCCGATCATTACAAGGTCCAGGTCTTTATAATCCTTGGCAATATCTTCTCCGGTTTTCTGAACCCGGGCTGAGATTTCTTCTTCGGAAATCAGGGGGATAAATTCTGGCATCAGATTTATAATCCTGTTTTTTCAAGTTCTTTGATAAGGTCTTCCTGACTTTTGTCCAGTTTCTTTGGCATAATTATATTAATCACAACAAAGAGATCTCCGCAACCATTTCCTTTCATATGGGGAACCCCATGGTTGGGAATTCTCATTTTTGATTTATGATTTGTTCCCAATGGAAGGGTCAGGTTTATTGTCTTCCCCGAGGGGGTGGTTACCTGAATTTTGTCTCCGAGAAGGGCCTGGGACAGCCGAACCTCCCGGGCAAGGGAAATATCATTGCCTTCAATGGTAATATCCTCCTGGGTAATGGGGTTGGATTTAATATACAGATTGCCTGTGGGCCCACCATTGGGGCTTGCCTCGCCTTTTCCTGCCAGACGGATTTTTTTTCCCTGGGTCAGCCCTTTGGGAATTTTTACCTCAATGGCCTTGGCTGTCCCTCCCTGGCTGATGGTAATGGTTTTTTTACTGCCATTGATGAGCTCATCAATGGTCAGAGGAAGTTCATATTCAAGATCCTTGCCCCGAACCGGAGCTTGACGGCTGCCTCAGCCGCCTCCCGTGCTCTGGGAAAAGGGGTTTCCCCCCATGCCGGAGAATCCGCCCCTGGAACCTCTCCTACCCCCGCCAAAGCCGAACTCTTTTAAGATATCTCCCATATCAAAATTTCTGAAGATATCTTCCTGGGAAAACCGTTGCTGGAAATCGGCAGATCCATAGGTGTCATATTGGTTCTTTTTTTTAGGATCACTAAGAACCGCATAAGCTTCACTTATTTTTTTGAATTTATCTTCAAGGGCTTTATCTCCCTGGGTTTTATCCGGATGGTATTTTAATGCAAGTTTCCTGTATGCTTTTTTTATTTCAGCAGCTCTTGCTGTTTTGCTGATACCCAGTATGCTGTAATAGTCGTCGGCCATATCCTCTTCCTTATATTTACTAAATTCAATTATTGCGATGTTTGTGAGCTAAATAATAAGCGCCAACCAGCCCAAGTCAAGATTCTTTGTTTTTTTGGAATGCTGAGATAGCCACCATTAAAACCGAAATAGCCGCCGGTGTTATGCCGTCGGTTCTGGAAGCCTGACCAAGGGATTCGGGCTGTATGAATGCAAGTTTCTCCCTGAGTTCATTTGAAAGACCATGGGCATTGGCATAGTCAAAATTTACAGGAATCCTTATTTTTTCCAGATCTTTGAATTTTTTGATTTCATTGAGCTGGCGCTGGATATATCCTTCATATTTTATTTCGATTTCCACCTGGGTTTGAGCCCTAGCGTCAATGGGTTCCGGGGGAGGAGAAATTTGTTTTAACGCCCCGTAGGTGAGTTCTGCCCGCTTTAATAATTGTTCAAGCTTTACTCCGGTTGTTATGGGATTGGTTTTTTGATCAACAAGAAATGCATTGGTGGCTTCATTTGGCTTGACCACGGTGGTTTCAACCCGGTCAATCTCATTTCGGGTCTGGAGCTGGATTTCCTTACAAAAGTCCAGGTGTTCTTTGTCAATGAGTCCGTAATCATACCCCATTTGGGCCAGTCTTAAATCGGCATTGTCTTCCCGTAACAAAAGGCGGTACTCTGCCCGGGAGGTGAACATTCGATAGGGTTCCTG
>DAOWDR010000178.1 GCA_030638935.1 Desulfobacteraceae bacterium
GGAAGGCCAGATGGAAGGATCAGTTTCCATGGGAATCGGTGAAGCCATGCATGAAGAGGTGATCTTTAACGACAAGGGCCAGGTATTGAATTCCGACCTTGCCGAATACAAGATTGTCACCTCAATGGATATGCCCCGGGTTAAGGCCGTGGTTGTGGAAAGTGATGAACCCAATGGCCCCTACGGAGCCAAAGAGGTGGGGGAAGGGGCAATTATGCCGACCATCCCGGCCATTCTCAATGCGGTTTACAATGCCGCCGGCGTCAGGCTCAATGAACTGCCGTTGACCCCGGAAAGAGTATTCCACGCCATCCAGGACTATAAGGCCCGAATAGTAAAATAGGATGGTAAAACAATAAAACAGGAACTTTGATAAAAAATGGCCCTTTTGGATAGCGGGAGGTATTCCCGGCAGATCAAGTTACCCCAAATCGGACCAGGTGGTCAGGAAAAACTTGCCAGGGCAAGGGTACTGATTGCCGGGGCCGGGGGGTTAGGCTCTCTGTCATCCTTGTATCTGGCAGCCGCCGGTGTGGGCCATTTAATCATTGCAGACCACGACCATGTGGAGCTTTCCAATCTGAACCGCCAGATCCTTCATGGTGAGGCCAGCCTGGGGAAACCCAAGGTGGCCTCGGCTTCCCATCGCCTGGCCCAGCTCAACTCAACCATTGAGATCACCCAGGCCCAGGTAAAAATTGACAGGGAAAGCATTGATGATCTTTTGGAAGGGGTGGATCTGATCGTGGACGGATGTGACAATTATCCGACCCGGCAGGTAATTAACCGGGCCTGTCTGCGCCATAACCTGCCCTGGGTCTTTGGCGGAGTCCAGGGCTTTGACGGAATGATCTCAAGTTTTGTGCCGGGATCTTCCCCCTGTTTTGAATGTATCATCCAAGATCCCAAAACACTTAAACCAGAGACAATAAAACCTGATACACAAGTCCCGGATAATGGTATTATAGGGGCGACCGCAGGGATGATTGCCTCCATCCAGGCCATGGAAGCGGTCAAATTGCTGTTAAACATAGGCACCCCATTGACAAACCGGCTGATCAGGATTTCCGGATTGGATATGCGGATTACCACAGCCGCCTTAACGCCGAACCCTGACTGCAGGGTCTGCAAACCATCAAGCAAAAACAGGGATAAAAATCCATGATCATCCAATTGAACGGCTTGAAGGAAACCATACCCCAAGGCCTGAATATCAGCAAACTCATTAAATTTTTTGATGAAGGTGATCCCCATCTAATTGTGGAACAAAACGGCAGGTATATTTATCCAAAAGATTATGATACCTGTATGGTCATGGAAAATGATCTGATTGAGTTTATCAATCCCAATCTTGGCGGGTAGGTATTGACAAGTACAGCCAATTACCGGTGGACAAAATTCCAGGAGTAATAATGATATGAAATACTATGAAAAAGAGAAAATCCAGGCAGTTTCCGTGCAAGAAGCAGTGGGCAAAGTTTTGCTCCATGATATTACCGAAATTGTTCCCGACCTGTTTAAAGGACCCAGCTTTAGAAAAGGCCATATCATTACCGAAGCAGACGTGGAAAAACTGCTGGATCTTGGCAAACAAAATATATATGTGTCAGGCCTAAACGGAGAGGTCCATGAAAACGATGCCGCCCTGCGCATTGCCAGGGCAGCCATGGGCAAAGGGCTTGAGATCAGTGATCCCAAAGAGGGCAAGGTAGGATTTACCGCCACCTCACTTGGTTTACTGAAAATTAATGTGCCGGCCCTTGAAAAATTGAATTCAGTACAGGATGTCATCTTTTCCACCCTCCATACCAACCAGGTGGTAAGGCGCAGCCAGGAACTTGCCGGCACCCGGGTCATCCCCCTGTCCATTGATAAAAACAAGGTCATTGAAGCAGAAAAAATATGTGAACAACACTTTCCCATCATTGAAGTAAAACCCTTTGCCAAGCTGGATGTGGGTCTGGTGGTAACCGGCTCGGAAGTTTTTAGCGGCCGAATCCGGGATGGTTTCGGTCCGGTGGTTACAAAAAAATTTGAAGCCCTTGGCAGTTGCATCACCAAAAAAGTTATTGTCTCAGATGAACTCTCCATGACTGTATCCGCCATTCACAGTTTAATAGAGGATGGAGCCCAGATGATCGCTGTTACAGGCGGCATGTCCGTGGACCCCGATGATTTAACCCCGGCTGCCATCCGGGCGGCAGGGGGCAAAATCACCTCCTATGGGGCCCCGGTTCTTCCCGGCGCCATGTTTATGCTGGCCTATATTGGAGACGTGCCTGTGGTGGGACTGCCCGGATGCGTCATGTACCACAGGGCCTCTATCTTTGACCTGATAATACCCAGACTCCTTGCCGGAGAAACTATTCAAAAATCAGATATAGTGAAGCTGGGGCATGGGGGGTTTTGCTCCTCCTGTAAAAACTGCAGATTTCCCAATTGTAGCTTTGGAAAATAATTGGGACTAACGCCATGGAATTAACCACCCAAGATATACTTAATTGTTTAAACCAAAGAACCCGTTTTGCCCTGGCCACCATTATCACAAGCAAGGGTTCCACCCCAAGAACCTCGGGCAGCAAAATGGTGGTCCTTGACGGGCAGCTGTACGGCACCATTGGCGGCGGACTGGTGGAGGCAAAGGTAATTGAAACCTGCCTTACCATGATGTCATCCCCCCGGTGCAAAATCGAAAAGTTTATCCTTAACCAGGACCTTTCAGACGGACTGGACATGGTCTGCGGCGGTGATCTCACCGTGTGGATCGAAACCTTTAGCCCTGACCCTTCACCTGACATTATCCAGGTATTTACGGCAATGACAGCCCAGGAAAATGTCGGGAAAAAAGCCGTGCTGGTTTCTCGGATACAGGGATTTTCCGGTGCAAGCTTTACTACCCAGAAATGCCTGGTCCTGCCCGATGGAACGACCATTGGCCCCAATATAGTGCCGAAACCCCTCTTTGACGCCATAGGAGACAACCAATTTTCCGGCACAGCACCGGTGATACAAAACCACAACCTGGAAGAGTTTATCATTGAACCCAGCCAAACCAAGGACACCATTTATATCTTTGGAGCGGGACACGTGGGACTCCAGCTGGCAAAAATGGCCCATTTAACGGATTTTCGTACCATTGTGGTGGATGACAGGGCTGAATTTGCCAATGAAAAACGATTTGAACATGCCCATGCCGTCCATGTGGCAGACCTGTTTTCAACGGCACTTGACGAGCTGATACATAAAAAACTGTCCATTGACAAGAATGCTTATATTGTCATCCTCACCCGGGGACATCTCCACGACCAGGCCGTGCTTGAGCAAGCCCTTAAAACCAAGGCTGGCTACATTGGAATGATCGGCAGCCGCAGGAAACGGGACCAGATCTATGCCAACCTCATTAAAAAAAGAGTCCCCCAAAAATCCCTTGACCAGGTGTATTCCCCCATTGGCCTTGAAATCAATTCAGAGACCCCGGCGGAAATTGCCGTAAGCATCATGGGTGAAATCATCCAGACCAGGGCCCAAAACCAATGACTTTTGCCGGGAGCATGGCCTTGTCCGCCGTTATCCCTTCGGCAGGACTTTCCTCCCGCATGCACCAATTCAAGCCCTTGCTCAAATTTGGGGAGCTGACCATGCTGGAGGTGGTGATCCGTCTGTTTCAGGATTGCGGCATCCAGGATATCCTGGTGGTCACAGGCCATAACCATGCCCTTCTCGAACCTATTATCCAAAAGGCTGGCGCCAGGCCAGTATTTAACCAGGCATTTGAGACGGGCATGCTGGGGTCCATACAGAAGGGAGCAGCCCTGGTCAGCCGGTCAAGCCAGGGGTTTTTCCTGCTACCGGTGGACATCCCGGCCATCCGGCCCAGCACCATCCATACCCTGGTATCAGCCTTTAAAAAGGCGAGGGAAAACATCATCATCCCTGAGTTCAATCAAACACCCGGCCACCCCCCCCTGATCCCTATCCGGCTGATCCCGGAAATCATCAGCATGGACCCCGATTCAAATCTGGGAGAACTCTTGCTCTCACAAAAGGATTGTCTGGTCCGCCAGAAGGTCCACGACCAAGGCAGTCTCCTGGATGCAGATACCAAAGAGGCCTATTGCGCCCTGGCCAATAGATATCAACGCATGGACATACCGAATAAAGAAGAATGCAGGTCCATTATTCAATCTGTCATTCCAGGGGAGACTGCCATCCAGTCCCACCTGGCAATTGTGGCAGAGGTTGCTAAAAAACTTGCCCGGGCAGTTGAAAAGGGTCTAAATTCAAAAAGCTGCATCCAGCCCATTTGTCTGGACAAAAATCTGATACAGGCGGCTGCCCTGCTCCATGATATCAAACGTAAGGGAAAAAACCATGCAAGAACCGCAAGCCTCTTTCTTGAAAACCTGGGATTTCCACGGGTGGCAGGCATTGTGGCCGAACATATGAACATCGAGTTAGGTGATAGGATAACAGAAAAGGAAATTGTCTATTTTGCAGACAAAATCTGCAATGGCAGCAAAGTTGAACCCGATTATTCCAAACGATTTACCGATAAAATCAAAGAGGTTCCTGGGGCCAAAACCAGGATTTTTCAACGATATGAAGATACTCAACAGATTCAGACCCGGATCGAAGCCCTTACAGGCCAATCCATCCAAACAATTCTCCGATAACCGCCCCTGCCTATTTTTGCTGCGCCACGGGCAGATCCAGGGACACAAAACCAAGCGTTTCATCGGCCAGACAGATACTCCTTTGGATGAGACAGGGGTGACCCAGGCACTGTTCTGGAAAAATGCCTTTTCCCAGATCCAATTTGACAAGATTTATTCCAGCAGCCTTGCTAGATGCCAGGACACGGCAGACCTCATCCGGCCTGGAAAAAAAATCACCATTGATGCTAGGCTCAATGAAATCAACATGGGAACCTGGGACGGTGAATCCTTTAATCATATCAAGGAAAGCAGACCTGAGCTATTTCAACAAAGGGGAGAGCAAATTGAATCCTTTAAACCGCCCGGGGGAGAAAGTTTCAATGACCTCAAAAACCGTGTCTCTCCTTTTTTTGAAGATCTTGGCCAGAATCTCAAAAGCCCAACCCTGGTCATAACCCACAGCGGGGTTATCCGGGTCATGATCTGCCACTATCTTGGCATGGAGCCCAAACAATTACTGGATGTCAAATTGGGATACAGCCACCTGTTCCTCCTTGGGAACAACTGAGACCAGCGACAAAAGGCACCATGTGAATTTGAACTTTATTTCAGTAAGGGCAGGCAAAAAGAACCACTTTCCCCCATATACCTGAATTTTATTTATAATTAATTTACTTTGCACCACAGTATAGAGTATTATAATTTGTAAATTTTCTGATCAAAAC
>DAOWDR010000648.1 GCA_030638935.1 Desulfobacteraceae bacterium
AATCCCGGTGCATAATGTTCCCCAATGATCCAGTTACCAAAAACCACCACAATTGCCTGGGTATTTCGCATTGTATCAGGACCAGGCTCTGTAAAGGCTTGTGCAATAGCTTTATTAATTTTTTCCCTGTCCACTGATTTGGGTAGATTTTCAAGGTCAACCCCGGTGCCCATTGGCCAGGGATCTTCACTTCGATGGAATTTAGGCAAGACAATATCTTTTGCCTGGGTCAAAAGTTCTTCCCTGGTGGTATCCACGGCCAGGGTACACCCGCATCCCTCCCGATAAACAGCTGTCATGGGTTTCCAAAAGCCAAAGGCCTTAGCTGTTACGGTTTTATTTTCATAATCCACCTTGCGGGTAACAGGCCAAAACAGAAGATGGGTAGGCTTGACCTCCTTTTCAAACACAAGATTTGGGTTACGGTCTGCCAAAAAAACCTGGGAGCAGATATACTTTGCTGAATACCCGGTTCCAATGGGCAGGGCACCATTTAAAAAATAAAGGACAAATCCAAGCATCCCCAGACTCACAACCGTGACAATCCATTTTAATATTCTTTTCATGGGGCCTCCGCAAACAAAATTAAAATCATATGGTATAGGGATTAATTTTTCCTTAACTGGCCATGAAACTCCAGAGAACACCGGCGGCAATGGCCGACCCAATCACACCTGACACATTGGGCGCCATGGCATGCATGAGAAGAAAATTGGTGGGGTCTTCCTGCTGCCCCACTATTTGAACCACCCGGGCGGAATCCGGAACTGCGGACACGCCGGCAGCTCCCAGCAACGGATTAATCTTATTCTTTAAAAACAGGTTCATGAACTTGGCAAAAAGAAGGCCGCAGGCTGTTGCAATACAAAAGGATACAGCTCCCAGGACAAAAATACCAACGGAGCTGGGTATTAAAAACACATCACCCTGGGTGCTTGCACCCACGGTCAACCCGAGAAGGATGGTGGCAATATCGATGAGGGCGGTCCTGGCAGTTACGGCGAGGCGTTCTGTTACCACAGCTTCCTTAAGCACATTGCCGAAGCAGAGCATGCCAAGGAGGGGCAGAGCAGCCGGAGCCAGAAAGCAGCAAAGCAAAAAAGCCAGAATGGGGAAGATCATTTTTTCCCTTTTGCTGACCAATCTTGGTTCTTCCATCCTGATGAGCCGCTCTTTCCTGGTGGTCAAAAGTCTCATGATGGGCGGCTGGATCACGGGTACCAGGGCCATATAAGAATATGCAGCCACTGCAATGGGCCCTATGAGATGGGGGGCCAGCTTGGCGGTGAGGAAGATGGCAGTAGGGCCGTCCGCCCCGCCGATAATCCCGATGGAAGCTGCTTCATTGGGAGCAAATCCCAGGGCCAGGGCACCCAAAAAGGTGAAGAAAATTCCTGCCTGGGCTGCAGCACCCAGCAACATGAGTACTGGCCTTGCCAGCAGGGTGGAAAAATCTGTCATGGCACCGATGCCTAGAAAAACAAGGGGCGGATAAATTCCCTGGGTCACCCCGAAATACAAATAATGGAGGACGGAATTGGGTTCATAAATACCGAGCCCCAATCCTTTGAAGATGGGGATATTACCCATGAGCATCCCAAATCCAATGGGGACCAGGAGCAATGGTTCATAATCCTTGGCAATTCCCAGATAGATAAAGACCAGACCGATAAGTATCATGATGATATTCCGGTAGTCGCATAAATAAAAACCCGTGTTTTGAAAAAAATCTAAAAATAAAGCATCCATTTTATTTCCTCTTGCCTGTCATTTTCCCTAGGCTGGTCTAGTATGAAATAGTTTTGATATACAGATCCTGGTCCCAGCAGAAGAATCCTTCTTTGTCCGGGAAAACAATGTCGGATTTGAGAAGTATGTTTAAGTTTGAATGTACATTTTTCACCCCGCTTACCCGGGCAAGCCCAAGAAGCCGGGACAGGGAAAAATGATCCTCCAGGGTATTGACCAAAAGGGCAAATTGTTTGGAGATTTCCTTTTGCTCCTCTGTCAGTACAAGCAGGGTCAACCCTGTTTCCAGCGGTTTATCCTGCTTGTTCTTCCGGGAAAACCACTTTTTAAATTTCCCGGGATTTTCGTAAAAGTCCAGACACTTGTAAAGTTGTGAAATAACAATGGAAAGAACGACAAGTCCTGAAAATACTATGGAAATGCCCACAACTGAAATGGCCCATCCATTGTTAGCATTGATTGCTTCTATTCCGTACAAACCACTACCTCCTTAACCTAAAAGATTGCAGGAACATCGATGTCCTCAATATTTTTTGCAAATGGGGCTGCCTGATCAAGAAATACCTGCCATGATTGCATAATGGCGGCGGCCCCGGGTGTATCCTCCTGGATAAAATCCAAAAAGGCTTCCCTGGAAATAATAAATGCCATGCCATCTTCCAGAGCGGTGATGGTGGTTTTATAAATCCCCCTGTCACTTAAAAGTTCCATGGCAATGAAATCCCCGGGCGCCTTAAGCACGATGGATTTGTCATCTTCCATTGCCAGGAGCAGGGTTCCATTTTCCAGAATAAAAAAATACTGGGCAGTGTTTCCTGTAGTGGTGACAATATCCCCTGTGTGCAGCTCCCGTTTTTCAAACATGGGGCTGATCCGTTGAAGATCCGCCTCTTCCAGGGAATTAAAAACGATCGATTTTTTTAAAACATCTGATATACTTGCCATGACATCCTCAATTAGAAGATTTTTTTGTACTATTTCATCCAAAAAGCATTCATTCAAGCACATTTTATTGTTTCTGTCGATAGAAAAAAATGGCTTCCGCCCCCCCCCCAAATGCCGCAGGCAAGAGCAAAAGCCTATTTCCCCTTTAAAAACTTTCTCTTTTCCACCATCATAATGGTTGACTGGGAAGGCGTAAATATCGTATTATTCTCTATTTTAACTTAATATAAAAAGGAGTTGTGAGGGATGAAAAAATGGACATTGCTCGTGCTAATTTGTTCTATCTTTTTTTTAGGCTTTTCTGCCACTGCCTTTGGCAAAGAGAATAAGAAACTCAAGGCAGGTTTTGTTTATGTGGGACCTGTGGGTGATTACGGCTGGTCCCATGCCCATGATCTTGGTCGTAAATTTGCGGAAGAAAAATTTCCCTGGCTTGAAACAATGATCGTGGAATCGGTTGCAGAATCAGACAGTGCCAGAATCATCGACCGCCTGATCCAGCAGCAAAAATGTGACGTGGTATTTACCACCAGCTTTGGTTATATGGATGACACCCTGAAAGCCGGTGCCAAATATCCAGATCAATTATTCATGCATTGTTCCGGATTTAAACGCTCTGCCAACGTGGGGACCTATTTTGGTGACCTTTACCAGATGTATTATTTAAACGGTATCATGGCAGGAGCACTGACCAAGACCGATAAAATCGGTTATGTGGCAGCATTTCCCATCCCGGAACTGATTCGTCACATTGATGCCTATGCCCTTGGCATCAAGGCTGCCAACCCAAAGGCAAAACTAAATGTCAGATGGATCTATGCCTGGTACGGACCTGACAAGGCCAAAGAAGCGGCCCAATCCCTTATTGCTGAAGGCTGTGACGCCCTTGCATTCACCGAAGATACCCCGGCCGTTATTGAAGTGGGCCAGGAAGTAACGGAAAAAGGCAAACAAATTTACACATTCTCCCATTACTCAGCCATGCAGCCCTATGGAAAAGACTCTGTTGTGTCAGGGCAGCTCATGGACTGGGGTGGAATGTATGCCAAAGTTCTGGAAGACATCTACAATGAAAAATGGAGCAATAAAGATATCTGGTGGCTGGCAAAAGAAAAGGCAGCCATTCTGGGCGGCAACACCACGGACATGATCAATCCCAAGTTTGTCCCTGAATTAAAGAAAGCCATGATCGATTCCAAGGAATTTGGCAAAATATCCGCCTATGACCTGGTGATGAAACGGTATGAGCAGATGAAACAGGGCGTGGATATATTTGAACCCTTTACCGGCCCCATTGCGGACAACAAAGGAAAAATTCAGATCAAAGCCGGTGACAAGGCGTCCAAAGAAGATCTTTTAAGCATCATGTATTATGTGGACAATGTTAAAGGCAGCATTCCCCAATAAAATAACACCCCCATGTAAAGGCCGGGAATCATTCCCGGCCTTTTTATAAATTATAAAGATTGATATGAAAAAAATACAAAGCCTTGAAATGAAGGATATAAGCAAGTCATTTCACGGCATCCATGCCAATAAAGATATCAACCTCCATGTGGAGTCAGGTGAAATTCTTGGACTTTTAGGAGAAAACGGAGCTGGAAAAACAACCCTGATGAACATCCTATACGGGCTGTACCAGCCTGATTCAGGACAGATAAAAATCAATGGAAATCCCATCCGTATCAGCAATCCTGTTGAATCCATCACCCATGGCATAGGCATGGTCCACCAGCACTTCATGCTGATCCAGAATCATTCGGTCCTTGAAAATATTGCCCTGGGGAATAAAGACACTCCCTTTTTTTTCCCGAAAATAAAATT
>DAOWDR010000516.1 GCA_030638935.1 Desulfobacteraceae bacterium
AAATTAAAAAACCATTTTCAATAGAGTATCAGGCTTGCGCCGGATCTTGGGGGGAAATAAGGCATGAACCATCAACTTTCTGACAGTCAATTGGAGCAAATTCATTTTACTGCCCTGAAAATATTAATCAAAGTAGGAATAAAAGTTCACAATAAGGAGGCTTTGAAAATATTTGAAAAGGCAGGTGCCCAGGTTGATTTCCTATCGGAAACCGTTAAGATTCCGGAAGATATGATAACCTATGCCTTAAACCAAGCTCCTTCGAAATTCAGTATGTATGACAGGGAAATGGAAAAGGAGTATGTCTGGGGTGATTCCGAGTTAAAGCTGGGGTCGGGCGGATCTGTCATCAACATATTGGAGGGTGACGGTCAGACCGTAAGGCCGCCGAAAACTTCTGATCTTATCAATATGTACAAATTAACCGACAACTTGCAAGAGGTGTCCTGGACTGCTCCCGGATCATTTGTGAGTGATGTGCCCCAGGAGATATCAGCAATATGGCGTTTTTATATCCGGTTGAAGTATGGTGCCAAACCCTCCTGCGCAGATGGAATTGATCTCATTGATCTTGCGGATAATTGTGAACTGCTGCAAGCCGTGCGGTCCAATGGGGATGATTATAAACAAAAGCCTTTTGCCATAGTGCAGCCCTGCCCCATGTCTCCTTTATGCTGGACCCCGGAAGGTGCGGGATATTTACTGGAGAGTGCCAGGCGGAAAATGCCGGCTCTCATGCTGGCCATGCCCTTTGCAGGGGTATCTGCTCCCATCACCATGGCAGGTGCCATTGCACTGCAAACCGTAGAGTTGCTCAGCGGACTGGTACTTTTGCAGATAATTGAGCCTGGATTACCAAGTATTTACGGGGGCGGTGCCTCCCACGCCGACATGAGAGATATTTCCAATGTCATGGGCAGTATAGAGGCCCAAATGATGGACGCAGCCACTATTCAAATGGCCCGTTTTTACAAATTACCCGCTGGTACGGCAGCAATTTTTGGCTATACCGACAGCAAAAGAAACGACTACCAGGCTGGTGCAGAGTCTGCCCTTGGCCAATTGATTTTATCCTTAAACGGTGCTGATGTCGCCTATGGGTTAGGGATCATGGCAGGCATGGATTGCAACAGTCTGGAAAAAATTGTGCTGGACCATGAAATATTCAAATCCGTTAAAAAGTTTTTGTCAGGCATAGAGGTATCAGAAGAAACTCTGGCCTTTGATATTATCAACCAGGTCGGGCCGGAAGGCGATTTTTTAAGTAACAAATTTACCTTTGACTGGTTTAAAAAAGAATATGATTTTGCGGAGATATTCGATCGTAAGGCCAGGGGTGTATGGGAAAGCAAAGGGGCCGTGAGCTGCCAGGAACATGCCAGGGAATATGTTAAGACTCTTTTAGACAAGGCCGACCTAAACCGCTTGCCCCCCACACAGGATAAAGAACTGGACAAAATAATGTCCAAGATACTCAAACGCCGCAGTTTTAAACTGGAGAACTACCTTAACTTATTACCGGAATAATATTGCAGGAGGGAATATGCATAATTTTGGCAGAGACCAGGGAGTTAATTATATCAGAGCCCGCAAGGGAAAGTTAGGCTATGGGATGGGGCTTGGCACCCTTATTCTGGATGAAGTTTATCCGGCTTTTCCCGGTGACCTTCGAAACCCCAGCGCCTATCCCTATCCCATACAACTGGGTGTGGTAAAGGGTATTGACTGCGAGATGCTGATAAGGGGGAAAGACAAGACACCTTGCCGCCAGCCCATCTTAGATGCTGCTGCCCAATTGGAACGATTTGGCTGCAGGGCTCTTGTGGCCGAATGCGGCTATTTCGGCTATTTCCAGAAAGATGTAAAAAACCATGTGGACATTCCTGTCTTCATGTCCAGCCTGATACAATTTAACTGGATTAGGCAGTCCATCAACGGTAACAAATCCATCGGCATAATCTGTGCCGAAAAAAAACACCTGTCAGATGCTCATCTAACGGCGGTAGACATTGATTTAAAAAGTAATTTTGTAATAGCCGGAGCCAGGGATGAGTATTCCTGTCCTCAATTCGAAAGTCTTTGGAATCATGATCTTGGTCCTGCCGAGGGGTACTATGATGAGAATGAAAAGGAACTGGTGGAAATCGCCATGGACTTTGTGGATAAAAATCCAGGTATGGGAGCATTGTTATTGGAATGCACCAGTATGACTCCCTTTGCCAGAGCCATCCAACGAGCAACCGACCTGCCGGTATTCAGCTGGGGGACCCTGTTGGATTACGCCTATTCAGTGGTAGTACACCGGGATTATTACGGCCACGTTTAGAAGAACACCGGGCACACGCCCTAGGATTTATCAAAAAAATTTACAAAGGAAAATATTATGACAGATTTCAATGCCATGACCCAAGCCCTGATTTCATGTGATGCAGCAAAACTGACCGATCTTGTCAACGACGCACTGGCCCGGGATGAGGCCGCCGGCGACATCCTTAACAAAGGCCTGATTGCAGGCATGGATATTGTAGGAGAAAAAATGGAAAGCGGCGACATGTTCATCCCTGAAGTCCTCATGGCAGCCCAGGCCATGGGCAATTGTGTGGAGATTCTCAAACCCCTGCTGGGAGAAGACGATTCATCTGCCGGCGCCTCGGTCATCATCGGCACAGTCAAAGGTGACCTCCATGACATCGGCAAGAATCTTGTGGCTATGATGATGGAGAGTGCGGGTATGGAAGTCCATAACATTGGCGTAGATATATCGCCGGAAGACTTTGTGGCCGAGATTAAAAACAAGAATGCCAGAATCGTATGTCTTTCAGCCCTTTTGACCACCACCATGCCCATTATGAAACAGACCGTAGACGCCATTGTGGAATCAGGCCTGAGGGACCAGGTAAAAATTCTGGTGGGCGGGGCTCCAGTGACCCAGGCCTTTGCAGAAGGAATCGGAGCGGATGGATTTGCCGCAGATGCCGGTGCAGCTTCCAAACTGGCCAAGGCCCTTGCCAATTAAATTTTGCATGGATTCAGCCATCATTGACCCTTTGGATAAAAAATCAGGCTTCATCAAGCCCTTTTTGAATTTGATTTTTTGCAAGACCAATCAATTCATCCATCATTTCAGGTTCAAGGGCATAAACCCCACAAGTACGAGAATGTCATAATAGCTTTGGTGATTGGCAACAAAAACATATGACCTGTTCTTCTTAATATGGTGTCTGCCCTTGATGGTGACCTGCATGGGGGTGATATAGCTGTTAAACCTTGCCCAGAAAACCCCTCGCCAATAGCCTAAATTAGGATTGATCAGGATGGAAAGAATGACGGCCATGGCTGAAAAGAGCATGGTGGAAAGTGCAAAAAGGGGAATAAAAAAAAGATATTTATAATACTGGTAAATATAATAAATGAATTTCTTGGTTCTCATTAAGTTGTGCCTTTCCTATAATTTCAGATACCGGCTTTTTTCTTTGACAGCCGTGCTGCCGCTGGCGCTGTAAGACTGCCGATAAATAAAAAATCGTCTGTTTCCATTACACTTGTGTTTTTGGGATAATTTGTTTTGGGGTCCTGAAGATTTTGTTGCACCTGTCCGTTTTTATCAAGCGCTACAATATGACCGTAGGCAACAGGTTTAGGTTTTATAAAATCAGGCAGACGCTGGATCACTTTTCGCAGGAACGGTTTATTTGAAAATTTGTCTAAAAGTGTATTACGGGGGGCAAAAAAAGCTAACCAGAATAGCCCGTTCTGTCCTTTTGAAATATTATCAGGAAATCCGGGAAGGTTTTCAATAAAAGGTTCTGACTTCCCTTTCCCGGGCCCTGCGATCCAATACCTGATTACCCGGTATGTTCCTGTTTCACATACCAGAACATACTGCTGGTCGTGACTCACTGCCACGCCATTGGCAAAATTTAATCCGGAAACCAGGATTTTTGTTTCTTTTGTGGCAGGGTCATAGCAAAGGAGACGGCCATGGCCCCCGTGTTCTAAAATATCCAGAATGGTTGAATCTTTACCATCTTTCCGAAACATTCCAAATTTTGTGGATGCGTCTGAAAAATATATTTTCCCATCTTCGGCAATATCAAGATCGTCGGCAAAACGGATGGGAATTCCTTCTGCCATGTTTGTCAGTATCGTTATTTTTTTATCAGGTGCAATGGACAAAAGTCCTTGAAGGGCATCAGCCACAATAAGATTCCCGGCCAGATCAAATTCGCTCCCCAAAGGCCTCCCTTCCGTCTCAAGCCAGACTTCAGGTTCTGTGCCGTCCGGTTTAAACCGTAAAATACGCCCTTCATGGGTAGCTGCATAAATCATCCCTGAATTATCAATGGCAAAGTCTTCAGGTCCATGGTTGTCCCCGATGGACAACAATTCAATTTTGGCAAGACGATTGTTTGATTTAAATTGCCCTGTATAACCTCTGTCTTTTGGTGAATCCCAGGATATTGGGTCAATAGGTACAGGCCATGCAGCAAAATATAATAAAAAACCACTTATGAATAGCATCAGAGTAATAAACAATTTTTTCAAAACAATCCCCATCACTTCAATTAAATTTTCCAGTGCTTTTGCTTAAAAAACATCTACTTTTTTTCCTTCAATCTCCTTCTTTAATTCAATCTTCTCAACTTTTTCAAGATCTTTTTCATAAAATAATGAACCAATGAAAAACAGGATACCTGCTAGAAGGCAAAAAACAGGCAGCACTGTCATGGCAGTCTGAATACCAAACCGGTCTGAAACAGCGCCGGTGAAGATAGGACCAATGGAGCTTCCGAGTAAAACCTGGACCACCACACACAGGCTATAGGATGTGGCTCTCAGCCCCGGGTGAATAACATCCTGTGTTACAGCCTGGGCTGCAGGTACAAACATAATGGCTGAAATTCCTGCTAACAGAAGGATAATATATTGAGTATTACCGGTGAAAAATTTCATGGCAGTGAAAAGAATCACAGCGGTGGAGATTGAGGAAATTGCGGGAAAAACAAGTCTGGCATT
>DAOWDR010000300.1 GCA_030638935.1 Desulfobacteraceae bacterium
GAGCCGGCGCAAAATGGTCATCTTCAGCGAATGGACCACCATGACCTTTTTGATTGCCAGGCATTTGTCCGATATGAGCATCCCCTTTGTGGAATTGTCCGGCAAGGTACCGGTTAAAAAACGCCAGGCCCTGATTGACGAGTTTACCCACAATAAAGACTGCCTGGTCTTTTTGTCCACCGATGCCGGTGGCACCGGCTTAAACCTCCAGGTCGCCGACTGCGTGGTCAATTTTGAACTGCCCTGGAACCCGGCAAAAATGAACCAGCGAATAGGAAGGGTCAGCCGCATCGGCCAGGAAAGCAATTGCATCAATGTCATCAACCTCATTGCCAAGTCCAGCATAGAAGAACGTATCCTGACCGGCATCCAGCTAAAAACAGATTTGTTCAAGGGGGTGTTTGATGAGGGCCCGGACAGGGTTGAATTTTCCAGGGAAAAAAGAAATGAGATGCTCAACCGGCTCAGGGGAATGATGGGCGAAGAACCGGAATCCATACCCTTTGATGCAGCCGAACCCGAGGACATCCCCGAGGACACCCCCTTCTACCTGAACCCAAAAGTTTTGAATGCGGCTGAAGCGGAAAATGATAACCTGGAAATTGCCCAGAAAATTGATCGGGAAAATAATCTTGCCCAAAATCCCCGGCAAGAAGATCCTCTGCCCCCTGAAAACATTCTGGCAAGCCAGCCGCCGGAAAAAATTGAAACCGTTTTAAACTCGGGCATGGACTTCATTTCCGGGCTCATGGAAATGGCCACGGGTCAAAAAATAGAAAAAGGACAGGAGCAGGAAAAAATGATTAAGATTGACCGGCAGACAGGAGAAGTCACCATGAAATTCAAGCTGCCGGGATTTTGATTGACTTTTAAGGGAATTGAGAATAGGAAATTCTTCTGATGGGTTAGCTTTTTGCCTTTACTCAAATGATATAAACCTTAGAGATATAAGCCCAAAGATATGAATATGGACAATCCAAGAAATGTTATCCCCCTTTCAGCCGGCAAACGGATTGTGGTAAAGGTTGGCTCCGGGGTTCTGACAAAAGATAATCGCTTAAATATAGAGATCATCAATGGTATAACAGACCAGATTTGTGCCTTGTATGACAAGGGAATCCAGGTCATTCTAGTCTCATCGGGTGCCATGGCCGCCGGGGTTACCAAACTCGGGCTGCCATGCCGACCGTCTGAAACACCTAAACGCCAGGCTGTATCGGCAATCGGCCAGGCAGACCTGATCAAGGAATGGGAAAAAGCCCTGGAACACTGCGGCCGAAAAGTAGCCCAGGTTCTGCTGACCCGGGGGGATCTGTGTGACAGGGTCAGGTATCTCAATGCCAGGAACACCATAAACACCCTGCTGGAATGGAATGTACTGCCCATTATCAATGAAAACGATACGGTTGCTGTCAAATCCCTGCAATTCGGGGACAATGATAATCTGGGTGCCATGATCACACTGCTTTTAGGGGCTGATCTCATGATCAATCTCACGGACATCGGCGGGCTCTATGACAAGGACCCCAGGGTCCATGAAGATGCCCAACTGCTTTCCCAGGTTGCATCCATGGGAAAAAACATCGAGGCCATGGCCGGAAAAATTGCAGGCCCCCTGGGAACAGGTGGCATGGGCTCCAAAATCACGGCGGCCAAAAAACTTACTGCGGCCGGAATTCCCATGATCATCGCCTCGGGACTTACGCCTAATATTTTGATTAATATTTTCAACAATGACTATATCGGCACCTATTTTGTACCCCAAAAAAAGAAGCTCAATTCCAGGAAAAACTGGATCGGACTCACCCTCCAGGCCAAGGGAAAAATCACCATTGATGCCGGTGCCCAGAAAGCTGTGCTCAACCAGGGGAAGAGCCTTCTCCCATCGGGCATCACCCGGGTGGAAGATTATTTTAATATAGGAGATCCTGTGGAATTTTTAAATGAGGACAAAAAGCTATTGGGCATGGGCCTTGTCAATTACAATGCCGCAGATATTCTCAAGATCATGGGCTGCAAAACCAGCCAGATAAAAGCACGGCTGGGATTCAGGTCCTATGATGAGGTGATCCACCGTGACAACCTGGTGATAACCGCCGACCCGGAATAAATTTTTTAAACGAACACCCCCTTCAAAAGGAGACAATCATGTCTTTAGAAACCAGTGAGTCTTTGGAAACCATTATCGTCCAAATTGCAGAAAACGCCAGAAAAGCCTCCAGAACCATGGCCGCTGCATCCAGCAACCAAAAAAACAAGGCCCTTGTTACCATTGCCGAACTGATCAAAAAAAATGCCCCTGCCATCCAGGCGGAGAATGCAAAAGATATTGAACGAGCCCAAAAAAACGGGTTAACCACTGCCATGATCGACCGGCTCACCATCACAGATACAGTAATAGAGAGTATGGCCCACGGCCTTATCTTTGTGGCAGGCCTTGAAGATCCCGTGGGATCTTTGTCCGATTCTTCCATCCGGCCCAACGGACTTGAAATAGCAAAGATGAGAATCCCCCTGGGGGTCATCGGCATTATCTACGAATCCCGCCCCAATGTCACGGTTGATGCGGCAGGGCTTTGCCTCAAGGCTGGAAATGCCGTAATTCTACGGGGCGGGTCCGAAGCCATCCACTCCAACATGGCCCTGGCATCGGTAATCGAAAAAGGCATTAAAGATGCAGGCCTCCCGGGCGCAGCAGTCCAAATGGTCCCGGTTCCGGATCGTGGGGCAGTGGATATTCTTCTAAAACAGGAAGAATCCATTGACCTTATCATTCCCAGGGGCGGGGAAGGTCTCATCCGGCACGTGGTGGCCCTGTCCACCATTCCCGTGCTCAAACATTACAAAGGGGTCTGCCATGCCTATGTGGATGACAAAGCCGACCTGGACATGGCCGCCGAAATAATTGTCAATGCCAAGGCCCAGCGGCCCGGGGTCTGCAACGCCCTTGAAACCCTGCTGGTACATGAAAAAGTTGCAGAAAAATTTTTACCCCTGGCATACCAGGCCCTCACCAAAGCCTGCGTCACCCTGAAGGGCTGTAAAAAAAGTTGTGAAGTTCTTACCCGGATTGAACCAGCCACAGATGAGGACTGGGATACGGAATATCTGGATCTCATCCTGGCCGTCAAAGTGGTAGAAAATATGGAAGATGCCATGGC
>DAOWDR010000628.1 GCA_030638935.1 Desulfobacteraceae bacterium
CAAATTGCAAAAATATACTATATGAATCGAAAGATACTTAAAGCTGATGATTATCTGAATCAAATTCTAAGGATAGACCCCAGTCATGAAGAGGCAATTGCCCTCCGAAGAGAAATCTAATCATCAATTTCCTGCCCTAGGGACCCGGATGAGGACTTAAGTTCATACCATGCCTGGCGAAGGGAAATAAGGGACAAGGCTATTTTTTGCTGGGTTTGGGTCAGGTTGTTCTGTACCTCGTTGAGGGTTACCAGACTGGTTTTCCCGTATTGATACTCTATGTCCACCATATCCCGGTTCTGCTTTACCAGAGTCCCGTTTTCACGATAGAGCCTAAGTTGTTTCTGGGCCCCGGCAACGGTGAAGCAATCCTGACGAATTTGGGACACCACTGTATTTTCAAGATTTTTTAGCTCCATTTGGGCCTCGGAGCTTGCATACCTGGATTCCTGCAGCGCAGCCTTGTCTGCCCCGCCGCTGAAAAGCGGATAGGAGAGTAACAGACCCACGCTGTTTTCCATATCATCTCCTTCAAACCGGCCACTGCCGGTCCTGTTTGCTCCCATTGATCCATTAAGGCTTATTTCCGGAAAAAACCTGGCCTTTGCAGTCTCAATATTAGCATTTGCAATCTGGCGGGTCAGCTTTAGCCCGAGCAGGTCCGGTCTGTTATCCAGGGCATATGCCACCATGGCTGTCGCCTTTGGTGGCTCCATTTCATCTTTTGTTTCCAATTTTGGAAACACAGGTTCGGGCAGAAGCCCCCTGGCATCCTCTCCTAAAAGAGCAGCCAAGGCAGCCCTGGCCACATCAAACTGGGCAGAAAATTTTTCCATCTCAATCCGGGCCTGGTTCATCCGGGTGTTAAGATTTAATACATCACTTTGTGATCCCTTGCCTGCCTTTTTCTTGATCCTGGCATCTGCCAGCTGCTTTTCGTAAAAACTTTTATCCGAAGATGCAATAAATTGGTTGGCCAGTGCCAGCTGGGCTGTATGAAAGCTTGCAGCCACCGAAAAGAGAAGATTTCTAATCACATCAGCCTTGCCTGCTTTAGCCAAATCATGGCCAAGCCGGGCGGCCTGGACATTGTATTTTGTGGAAAAACCGGAAAATAGAATCCATTTGGCTGACAGGGACCCATCATAATATTCCTGGCTGGAATTGGTGGCAAAACCCGCAGCAATATCGTTGTCTGAATATTGGTTCCGGGTCATTGAGGCCCCCAGTGACAGCTGGGGGTAATAATTTGCCCTGGCCTGGGTAATCCTGCTCTTGGACTGGTTGATCCGCTGAACCATTGCCCCTATAGTGGGGTTGCCTGCCTGGGCCTTTTCAAAGGCTTTATCCAGGGTCATCTGACCTGCCGATACAGGCCAGGCTATCATTACAAACAAAAGGCTAAGGGTAAACAAATATGAATATTTCAAATCAACTCCTTTGGCCTGAACCCAGGCCCAGGGACTTCAAGGTGGTCATATCGTCGGGATGCAGGTTCCATCCCGGTTCTGGATTCTGGCCACTTCCCATATAACATTCGGTGGGAAACCAGCCTGAAATCATTGAGAATCACAAGAAGACAGGGAATCAATACCAGGGTAAGAAGGGTGGCAAACAACACCCCGGCTGCCAGGGAGATGGCCATGGGGATGAGAAATTGAGCCTGGAGATCGGTTTCCAGCAGCATGGGAGCAAGCCCGCCCACCGTGCTCAGGGTTGTCAAAAATATGGCCCTAAAACGCCGGGAGCCGCCCCTGAGGATGGCCTCAAAAAAGGGAATGTTCCGGGCAAAATTTTCATTGATCCTCTCTATGAGCACAATGGCATCATTAACCACCACCCCGGTCAGGGCAACCATGCCGAAAAGGCTCATCATGGACAAATTGAATCCCATTAACATATGACCCAGGACAGCTCCGATGATACCAAAGGGAATGGTAACCATGATGACAAAGGGTTGGAGATAGGACCTGAACATTGTGGCCACAATGGTAAAAATCCCCATGAGGGCAATTGGAAATCCTATTTTCAAACTTGACATGGATTCCCTGGATCTTTTTTTATCTCCCTGCTGGATAATGATCAGGTCTGGAAATTTTTCCTTTAGGTTGATTAAAAATCCACGGCCCAGGGCCTCAAATATTTCATTGGCATTGGTAATCTTGGTATTCACAAATCCTGTGACGGTAACGCTGCGCTTTCCATTGGTACGGCGGATGGTGGAAAACCCGGGTTCATATTCAATATAGGCAACAGATCCCAGGGGCACCTGTATCCCTTTTGGGGTCCTGATCCGGATGGATTCCAAATCCTCAAGAGAGCTTCTTTCCTCTTTTGTATACCGTATTTTCACCCGGACATCATCTTCACCCCGCTGGAGCCGCTGGGCCTCGTTGCCGTAAAATCCCGAATTCACCTGGGAGGCAAGCCCTGCCACTGTAATACCCAAAGCCCTGGCCTCGGGCTTAAGGGAGAGTTGCAACTCTTTTTTCCCCTCACTCATGTCCGACTTGATCTGGTAAACACCCTTGAATTCCCCCAGTTGTTCCTTTAGCATAGCCGTGGCAGCCAACAGGGTTTCAACACTTTCGCTGTGCATTTCAAAGGCAAGGGGCGCCCGCCTGTGACCCGGCCCCAGTGACTGAAATGTCAAAGATTCTGCTCCGGGAATATAGCCGATCTTTTTCTCCCAGGCAAATAGGATATCCTTGGAGTGGACCCCCCTTTTTTCCGATTCCAGCAAAATAGCCTGGACCATGCCGGCATGGGGACCGCTGGATGTCATCCCGTCGGAGGATGCCCCCACAAAGGTGAGCATATGCTTGATCAACGGTTCCCCGGTCAGGGTTTTAAACCCCTTTGCATACTCCCTCAGGCTCTTTTCAATTTTTGCCATGGCAGGTTCCGTCATGGTGGCAGGTGTCCCTTCGGGAAAGGCGATGGATGCCGTGACAACATATCCGTCGGTCTGGGGAAATACCGAATATTTTACAAGACCTCCTTTGACAATGCCCACCACTGTTAACAACAGGGCAATGGCTGTACACAGGACCACATATCGAAAATGGAGGACCCTGCTTAAAAAAGGAGTGTAAACCTTCAGCACAAACCATTCCATGGCAAAGCTTGTGGACTGGTTGATCCGGGAGACAATACCGGCTTTCTTAGCCGTGACGGAAATATCCGGCAAATTATTTAAATGGGCCGGCAGCAGAACAAAGCAGTCAATCAGGGAAATAAAAAGACAGGAAATAACCACCGGCGGCAAAATGGCAATAAACTTACCCATGGTGCCCTCCACAAAGCCCAGGGGGATAAAGGCCACAATGGAGGTGATAACGGCTGCGGTTACAGGCATGGCCACTTCCAGTGTTCCTTCAATGGCAGCCTTTAACGGAGGTTTTCCCTGTTTTCTGTGGACATAGATGGACTCCCCCACCACAATGGCATCATCCACCACAATACCCAGCACCAGTATAAAACCAAACAGGGAAATCATGTTAATTGTACCGCCCATGGCCCAGAGAATCCCCAAGCCCCCGGCCAGGGAAATGGGGATTCCCATGCCCACCCAGATGGAAAGCCGGGTGTTTAAAAAGGCCCAGAGCAGCACAAAAACGATGACCAGTCCTATACTTCCGTTCCTGGTCAAAAGACTAATCCTGGCCTTGAGGGAGGTGGTCCTGTCATAAAGCATGCGAAGTTCAATACTACTAGGCAATTCATTTTTTATTTGATCAACCAGGCCATGGACTGCCCTTGCAATGGTCAGGGCATCTTCCTCATCTGTCTGGGAAACCATTATCAGCACACTGCGTTTTCCATTGACATAGGCCCTGGCCGGGTCTTCTTCAAACCCGTCCACAATGGTGGCAATCCTGTCCAGTCTCACAATCTGCCCGGATTCACCCGCCCGGACAATGACCCGGCCAAGTTCCCTGCCGGTATATTTCCGGCCCATGGTTCGCAAACGGATTTCTTCACCCGTTGTTTTCAAGGTGCCGCCTGACCGGTTCACACTGGAACTGCGAACCGCATCTGCCACATCATCAAAGGTCAGATTATATTGTAAAAGCTTTTCTTCGGAAACTTCGATGGCAATCTCATAGGCCCTTGTACCTGACATGGTGACCTGGGAAACATTTTCCAACCCCTTTATACGGTCGGTAATCTTCTGTCCCCATTCCTTGAGCCTTCGTTCCGGCATGTCAGAGGCCAGATAAAGGGTTAGTACCGTGCTTTTCCTGACCACCTCTTTGATCACTGGTTTTTCAGCATCCTTGGGAAAGGTTGCAATGGCGTTGACCTGGGTTTTTACATTTTCCAGTACATCCCCTGTGTCATACCCCTTTTTAACTTCAACGGAAGCTGTGGCAAAATTTTCAGAGCTTACCGTGGAATATTCTTTGATCCCTTCAATCCCCTCCACAGCCTCTTCTATTTTTCTGGATATCCCTTCCTCCACCTCATCCGGATCTGCCCCGGGATAGGCCATGGAAATGGAAATCCGATCCCTTTCCATGGCGGGAAAGGACTCCTTTATCATGAAAAAGCAGGCCATTATCCCCACTATCACAACCGTTGCAAGGACAATATTGGCAAAAACCGTGTTTCTGGCAAAAGCGCCTATTATCTGTTTCATTATCTTTTATTCCCTGTTCATGATCTTAAGGGCGGAATTTTCAAGGGGATCCACCAGGCGGGTTGTAATCAGCAAATCCCCGGGGTTTATGCCCCCGGACAAAAACACATCATCACCACTAGCATAAACCTTGTTCACGGACAGGGTTTTCAAACGGCCCTCTTTGGAAATATAAACAGTGTTATCCGTGGTGACCAGCCAGCGTTTTAACTGGAACAGCCCCTCAATGGTCTTGCCTGGGATGCTGACACTGCAAAACATACCTGCCACAAGGGGGGAGCAGTCTTTACAAGTCGATTGGGAAGGATCAAATTTTACGGCCAGGGTCATGGTGCGGGATGCCTGGTCAAACTCCACCAGACGTTCCACCACACCGCTCCAGTTCGCATTCTTGGCTTCGATCCATGCAATTTCACAGGGGACCGGCCTTGGCGCAGGAAACCAGCCCGACGGTTTTCCAGGCCCCTCCACAAAAGAAAGCCATTGGGAAGCTTCCCTGGCATCCAGGGAGACCTGGATTTCAAGAAATGAATCATCGGCCAGGGTGACCACCTCCCGGCCCTTTGCGGCATACTCCCCCTCTTCCATGGCAATGGATGTGATCCTGCAGGTAAAGGGTGCTGTTACCGTACACCTGGCAAGGTTGGCAGCAGCCTTGTCCACATTGGCCGATGCTGAATCGATCCCGGCCACGGCCTCTTGGATCTGAACAGGATACAGGGAAAGGGAGCGTTTCATTTGATCATAACTATCAATTGCATTGTTTAAAGATTGTTCCGACTGGTCCAATTCCGACCGGTTGCCGATGCTGTTTTCTTCCAGCAGAACCCGCACCCGCTCATACTCGGCCCTGGACAGGTCCATGGTCCTTTGAATGGTTTTCACCCTAAGCCGGTCTGCTTTAAATTGTTGCTCAATCCCTGCAAGGAGGCTTTTTTTCTGTTCCAAACCAGCCTTGAGAATTTTTAATTCAGCAATGTAATCAGCAGGATCTATTTTAAAGAGAACCTCATCTTTTAAAATGGTCCGCCCCTTTTCAAACCCAGGATGGGTGTAAATTATCCTACCTGCCACTTCCGCAGATAATTTGACCATGGTAACAGGCTGAGCAACTCCAAAACCCTTTAACCGGGTTTCAATTGGCCGGGGCACAGCTTTTTTAACTTCCACCTGGAGGATACGCTCTTTTACCCTTCCCCTGTTGGGTGGTTTTTTCAAGGATTTAAAATAGGACATAGCAAAGATTCCAGCCCCAATGATCGCAAGACTTAAAACAACCCGGGTGATGACCCGGGATATCTTTATCTCTTTTCTGATTTTTCCCATGACCTTAGCTCCTGATCTTTTTCTTGTATATCCTCTTCTTGCATAAAGACTGTCTCCACCTGTTCCAGCACAGCACACCATTTTTGGGTGGTGTCAGGCCCCAATTTCTCGATCAAATCCACAAAAGATGCAAAGACCGCTTTTTCAACTTTTTCATGCCGCCCCAATGCGTCTTCAGTTAAGCAGATCTCTATTTTCCGCCGATCTGATTGGCATTGGTTTCTTTTTAAAATCCCTTTTTCCACCAGGCGATTGACCATTGCAGAAGCAGAAGGAGGGGAAATCTGCTGCATGGCAGCCAATTCCTTTAAAGATACTTTCTTTTTTTTTCGGATCATCATAATTGCATGGAACTGGGATATGGAAAGATCCTTGAGCAGGTACTTTTCTTTGTCTGACATGGATTTGCCGTGGTGACGGCTAAAAAGCCTATCCTGGATAAGCCGGATGGCGGAAGCTATATATTTGGCCTGTTCAAGGGTGGTCCCGGTGGTTTCCCCTGGCATTTTATTTTCTCCAGCTAATATTTAGATAAAATAATTATTAGCCTACCTAACGAATATTTTCCCTCCTGTCAACCAGAACCCAGGGTGATCGCCTGTAAATCTGAATCAAGTAAAAATCCACTTCACTCGGTTCTTAAAATTGACAAATTAAAAACCAGCCCAATATTTATCCCTTAGATAAAACCAAGGAGATTACATGGGCCAATGCAAAAAACATCCTTTACGGGAAACCAGTTATCGATGTGCAAAATATGATATTTATCAATGCAAGGAATGCATGGGCTGCAAGGACCAGAAACTTTATTGCAAACACAGATCAGCCTGCGCCATCCACTTTATCACAGTAAAGGGAATGGACCCTGATTTTTAAAAAACATAAAGCCGTAAAGCTTCACACCATAACCATGCCGGACAACAAGGACATACAATAAAATGAAAAAAGACACACATAATTTTATCCATGAATATAAAGGTTTAGGTGCCTTTGGCATGGACAGGGAAACCGATGAAGAGACACTCATGTTTTATTTGCAAAAATTTTCAGAAGACGGGTTTATGAAAGCATTTCTTCCCAGGCTTTCAGACGGGGATCTGGAAGAGATCTATTTGTTTATCAATGACCAGCTGAAAAAACATATATCCGAAGATGAATACCATGGGCTTTTCCTAAAGGATAAATAAAATTTAATTGTTATTATTGGTTAATACTGGTTATTATAATTATTTTTCAATGAAATTCGCACTCTTTCTCTTGACAGACAACAAATATTTACATATCTCCACAACATTTATAGGGTGAACTCATAAATCATAGGAGATATTTACAAATGTACGGGAAAAAATTAATTTCAAGTATTCTGGTTACTGCGATTTTGCTGTCATTTACAAGTTATGCCCAGGCAAATGACAAAAGTTTGATGATGGCCACCACCACCAGTACCGATAACACAGGTCTTTTGGATTACCTTATACCCCATTTTGAAAAAGAAACCGGGATTGCCCTCAAATGGACAGCCACGGGAACGGGCAAAGCATTAAAACTCGGCCAGAACTGTGACGTGGACCTGCTGCTGGTCCATGCACCACCGGCTGAAAAAGCCTATATTAAAAAGGGATATGGAAAAGACCGACAGGAAATCATGTACAATGATTTTGTGATCATCGGTCCTGGATCAGATCCTGCCGGAATTAAAGGGAAAAATATTTCAGAGGCCCTTGTTGCCGTCAAAAACCAGACTGCCCCTTTCATGAGCCGGGGTGATGATTCCGGCACCAATAAAAAGGAAAAACTGCTGTGGAAAAATGCAGGCATTGCATTGCCGGACAAAGAGACCTGGTACGTCCAGACCGGCCAGGGCATGCTTGCCACAATCAATATGGCCCAGGAAAAAAAGGGTTATACCATGACAGACCGGGGCACCTATATCAAATACCAGGACATCCAGGGCGGCAATGCCCCCTTGAAAGTATTGGTGGAAGGAGATAGTATCCTTTTGAATCAGTATAGTGTGCTGACCCTTGATCCAACCAATTGTCCCAAGGCAGAATACGATCTTGCCCTGGAATTTTCCAATTGGATGGCATCAAAATCGGCCCAGAAACTCATTGGAGATTTCAGGCTTCTGGGTCAAAAATTATTTATACCCAACGCAAAATAGTTTTAGGAGTTTATGGATTTTATTGTTGCAGGTTTTATCAGGGCCATTGAACTGCTCATAAACTTTGATCATTCCACCTGGACAGCAATTTTGGCAACACTACAGGCATCCACCTGCTCCATGCTGATATCTCTTGGAGCAGGTCTGCCCTGCGGGTTCCTTCTCGGGTATTTTAATTTCAAATGGAAAAGGCCCTTAAGGACTGTTTTAGACACCCTTTTAGCTCTCCCCACGGTCTCCGTTGGCCTTCTGGTCTATGCCTTTATCTCAGCCCAGGGCCCCCTGGGGCAATTTGAACTATTATTTACCCTCACCGGCATTACCATAGGACAGACCATCCTTGCCTTTCCCATTGTAACGGCAATAACCGCCTCCATTGTGGAAAACATAGATCCTGAACTTAAGTTGACCCTGGTTTCCCTGGGGGCCGGTAAAAAAAATATTATCACCACCTGTTTGTGGGAAGTCAGATACGGACTTCTTGCAGCCGCAGTTACCGCCTATGGCCGTGTATTAACGGAAGTGGGGATATCCATGATGGTGGGGGGTAATATTAAATATCACACACGAACCATTACCACGGCCATTGCCCTTGAGACCAACAAGGGGTTATTTGCCGACGGCATTGCACTTGGCATTGTCCTCATTGGCATTGCCTTTGCCGTAAACATTTCCCTCTCCTTTTTAAGAAAACAATGAAAATGACCCGGATTTC
>DAOWDR010000086.1 GCA_030638935.1 Desulfobacteraceae bacterium
CCGTACATTTTTATTTTTTAAGTTTTCTGTTTTTAAAGTATTTAGGAGGTGGGTTTCCGTCTCCACTGCATCCATGCCCCAGATTCCTGTGGCATCCCTCAACTCCATGGTGGTGTCATCCACATAGAGATAGACAGGGGTTGGGCTTATCCCTTTAAAAAAAATACCGTCCACCCCGCAGCGCTTGATGGCCGGGGAAAAACTGCCGCCGCAATTGGCCTCCCCCCAGCCCTTGGTCAGGGGGGATTTGCCCACCACCATCCACCGGCCCGTGAAAAGGGAGCCTGTTCCGGTGAGAAGACCGGATACAAATCCTATGGTGTTGTCCGGTCCCAGGGGATCGGCACCTGCCGGTATCCTGTGATAGAGCAGGTGGGCGGCAAGTCCCATGCCCGATAAAAATGATTCATAGACAGCATGGGAAATTTTCTGGATCTGGATTTTGCCCGTGGACAGGTCAACATTCATGACCTTCCCCATATACCCTTTGTTTTTTATATCCATTGGTGTCGCTCCTTATCCTTGTTTGATTTTGGATCTGTCCAGGGGGATTCCTTCCCAGGCTGCCTGGATAGTAGTAAGGCAGTCTTGGTAATCCATCTCTTCGGGATTGTAAAACATGGTACCGTCTCCCAGGGCAGTCCTTGCAATTTGCTCCAGCATTTTTTCCGGAACCATGGGATTTCCCTGTTGGTCTTTTATATCCTTAAAACAGGCGGCATGGGCTCCTTTTGTGGCCTGGTTCAGATCTTGGTTCAGTTTCCGGATACAGGCAATTGCCTCAAAGGCCCGGTCTTTTTGCGGGGTGCAGGCATACACATCAGCTCCGCCAAGGTGGAAGAGCAGTTGGGCAATTCTGTCTTCCACCCTGTGTAAATTGTATTCCAGGCCATAGGGCAGGAGAATTGCCATGCAGGTGCCGTGGGGAACGTGGCAGACAGATCCCACGGAGTGGCCCAGGGCATGGACCATACCCACGGTGGAGTTGGAAAAGGAAATCCCGGCCATGGTGGCAGCCGTTGCCAGGGCCAGGCGCCCCTCTTTGTCCGAGGGGTCCTGGATCACCTGGAGAAGATGGCGGCAGATGAGTTGAATGGCTTCCATGGCATGGGCATCGCTCAAAGGGTTTTTGCTGAGCATGACACAGGCCTCCACCGCATGGGCCATGGCATCCATGGCTGTGGCCGCAGTAATATGGGGGGGAAGGGTAAGGGTCATTCGCGGGTCGATTATGGCGGCGTCGGGCAATAGAAAATATGAGCCGAAAATCATCTTACGGTTGTTTTCATGGTCGGCAATTACAGCGGCAATGGTTACTTCGGAACCGGTTCCTGCTGTGGTGGGAACGGCGATGAGGGGTTTTAATCTTCGTTTTAATGCACCTGCACCGGTGAATTGCATGAGATCCTCTGCCTGTTCCGAGACCAGGATGTTAATGCCCTTGGCCGTGTCAAGGACAGATCCACCGCCCACGGCAATGATGGCATCACAACCTTTTTCACGATAAACCCCTGCTAATTGGCTGACCACCTTTAAATCAGAATCAGGAGGCACTTGGTCTTCAATGGTTTTAATGGAAACTTTATCTTCAATGGCTTTAATGACAATATCAACAATGCCTGCCGCCCTTACTCCCTTGTCCGTCAGAACCATGGGTTTTTGTGCACCCATGGCCAGGAGCAGTTCAGGAATTTTTTCCAGGACATGGTGGCCTGCCACCATGTTCACCCGGCAGCAAAATTCATAATAATTGGGTATATACATATCTCCTCCTTTAATCCTGGTTCAGGTGAGCCTGGTTCATGGCCTGGCCGTCAAGGGCACGGGCCAGGATAGCCTCGGCCTGTTTTGGGTCAATTGTCCAAATGTCGGTTCCAGGTGGCCTGGGATCGGAAAACATGGTCTGGACAAAGGAGGATATTGCTTCCCTGTCAAGGCCGGCATCGCCCAGGGTTCTGGGTATGGTGCCCAGGGAAATCTTGTAGAGCTCATTGAGGAGGGACTGGATTTTTTGGATGGCCAGACCTGGTCGCTGGGGAAGAGGAGTCGCACTAAACTCATCTAATCCTGAAAGGGGCAAGGCCAGGTTTTCAAGCTCAGACCTGTTTTTGGCCATAAGATCCAGAACTGCTGGAAGGAGTATGGCCATGGCCTGCCCGGGTGTTGCCGTACAATGGTTTGCCAGGCCCTTGCCCAGTTGGATACTCAAAAGATTGTTACAATTGGCCAATATAATTCCGGTGATCACAGAGGCGTGGGTAAGACGTGCCCGGCATGACTTGACCGATCCTTTGTCCTGGGCAACCCCGGGGACCAGGATACTTTTAACCAGGGGTATAAAATTTTCCATTATAAGTCCAATGCCGGTGGCAGCATAGGCCCTGGCCGGAGGATTGCCTGAAAGTATATGGGCTTCGCAGCAGACAGCAAGACAGGTCAGGCCCGAATCGATAAGGGTATCTGTGTCCTGCGTTAGTATTTTGGAGTCTATTACAGCCAGGTCCGGTGCAAGAAAGGGAGAACTAAATATTTCGCCGTTAAACCGGGCAATATAATTGGTTTCCATACCCGTTCCCATGCCTGTGGGAATATAGGCAAAGGGGCTTAAAGGCTGGGTGATTTGAGACAGCTTTTTGGCCGTTTTCAGGGTATCAGGACCCAGGGTGACCGCAATGTTCAGGACCTTGGCCATGTCGGCCACCTTCCCTGTTCCAAGGGCAATAATGGAGTCAAATCCTTTATCAATATATATTTGGTAAAATTTTTTGAGAATTTTAAGTTTATTGTCGGTATCCCTTGTCCCGTCAATGGGAGGACAGATCCCCAGGGTCATGCCTGATTCTTTAAAGGCCCGGGCCAATGGCTTGGTGGAACCTGCAAGTTGGGCATCTTTGTCCAGAAGGACCAAAGGCTTTTGGCTTCCCATGCTGGACAGGTCAAAGGGCAGGTGTTCCAGGGCGTTCATGCCAAAACCTATTTTGGTCCGGCATAAAAAGGTAAAATTGCCTGTGTTCATGATATTGCATTTCTCCTTTTTGTATTTCAGGTTTAGATTCCCGTTTTAAATTCCAGTGACCGTCCTGATCAAAACCATTGCCCGATCAAGGGTATGGCGTTTCAGGGACCATCTGGGATATCGTTTTATGGCAAGTTTGGCAATAAATTTGGGAAGAAGATAAACCTGGACAATGTCCAGGATTCTGACTGCGGCACAGGCCTGGGGCACGTCGCCGCTGACAATCATGCGATCCCGTGAATTGGCTATGGGGGTGCTTTCTTGGAAGGTAAAGAGGACAA
>DAOWDR010000687.1 GCA_030638935.1 Desulfobacteraceae bacterium
GTGGGAGGGGTGATCCTCATCTCAAGGGTGCTGGGGTGGGACAGACCATTGACCGGAGCGGTGATGCTTTCCGTTGCCCTGGGCAACACCTCGTTTTTTGGATATCCTGCCGTGGCTGCTTTTTTTGGGGAGGAGAACCTGAAATATGCCATCCTCTATGACCAGCTGGGATCCTTTCTGGCCCTGGCCACATTTGGTACCATTGTCATGTCGGTTTACGGCAGATCAACAAAGATATCGGTGAAAATGATTTTGCTGCGGATTGTATGCTTTCCGCCTTTTAGCGCCCTGGTTTTGGGACTATTGCTTGCCCGGGTTCCCATACCTCCCACCCCCCTTTTTATGCTCAAGGGACTTTCATCCACCCTGGTTCCCCTGGTGATTTTCAGCGTGGGAAGCCAGCTCAGATTCCGCCAGCCCCTGTCCAATATAGGCCCCATCCTGATCACCATGGGGCTCAAGATGATTGTCTCCCCGATTATTGCCCTGGGGCTTCTCATGGTTTTGGGGATATCAGGGCCTGTTTTTCAGGTGGCAATCTTTGAAGCGGCCATGCCTTCAATGGTCATGGCGGGGATACTTGCTGCTGCGGGTAATCTTAGGGCAGATGTGGCCAATGCCGCCATTGGGTACGGCATCCTTTTATCATTTGTGACCCTTCCACTTCTCTACTGGTTGATTGGTACAGGGTAACTAGGTTGCCGTAAGCAGTTTACAAAGGTGTTCGCTTAAAAACATGATGGCTTCAATGTCCAGGTGGTCCAAAGTGGTTTCGTCAAAGAGTAGTTTGGCATTCGCTTCAAATCCTTCATTTTCATCCCAGAATAAGAGAGTAACAAAAATTTTGGGAAATACCCTGAACTGAAAGGCAAGATCCGGGGATTCATACCTGTCCTTTACATTTATCCCCCCAGCATTTTTACAGGCAGTTTCAAGGGCCTCTCCACGGGAAGAAAATGTTTTTTTTAAGGGGGTTTCCACCTGGTCCCTCATTGAGACTATTTTGGAGACGGTATTTGGAAATTCCTTAAAGCTTTTCATATTGCCGGTTGGTGAGCAGGTTCCTCCCCTGGCCATATGGATATAAATAAAGGTCTGCTCATTTCTTGTCAGATCGAATCCTGAATGGTCTGTGACCCGGTCTTTAGAAATGAGGACTGTCTGGTTAAAATAGGGGAGAATCATATGGGGGGTCCCCTTAAAGGGTCCTGCAGTACTACCGGTCTGAAGGCTGCCGCCGATTCTTTGGGCAACCTGTTCAAGGGTCATGGAACCGGCTTTTCCCTTTGCCAGGGTCAGGGCTTCGGCTGCCATATCTTTTTTAAGCCATTTGCCCTGTGCATATTGTTCGTTCAGTTCTTTCTGGGTTTTGTCCAGCAGGCCGGGATCAATGTGGGGGCAGTTTTGCAAAGGAAGTTTTTCCGATACCACCATGCCGGCAAAGGCGATACATGTGGTAAAGCCGCAGTCCTTACAATTGGTTTGCGGCAAAATTCTTACATAAAGGTCAACAACAGACAGGGCCATGGTTTCCTCCCTAGACAAAAGGCCGGAATAAGAACACATTAATTGGTTCTTATTCCGGCCTTTTATTTTAATGCATCACGACTCTTTATCAAATTCTTCTTTGGATGCACCGCAGATGGGGCAGCACCAGTCATCGGGAAGATCTTCGAATTTGGTTCCCGGATCAATGTCGTTGTCAGGGTCGCCTTCTGCAGGGTCATACACATAACCGCAGGGTCCGCATACATATTTGTCCATAATAAAATCTCCTTAACTATTGATTATAATTTAACCTGCAAACCATATCTTAACAAATCATTTTTAAAGTGTAAAAAATGATCAATTAAAATAGATCAGCTTTTTTAAGGGCAAATATAACGCCCTTATAAGATGCAATTATCAAAACAACATACAGTATCAAAAGTATTGTACTCATTAATATAATTTCCTTTTTTTATGGCAGTTTATCTATATCCTAGGGCAAAATAAGTCCTGATTAATAAGACTCTTCATTGGTTACTTCATCCACCGTCAGCTTTTTTGCATCCATGAGTTTCCAGACATAGACAACATAGCCAAGGACAAGGGGTATCCCAAGTGCAACATAGGTCATGATTCTCAAGGTCAACATGGAGGAGGACGCATTATAGATGGTAAGACTTGATTGGAGATCAAGTTTTGAAGGATAAAATGCTGTGTTATTAAATGCAGGCAGACAGAGTACAACAAGACCTACCAGCACAGTGCCCAATCCGCTGAACCATATTCCTTTATTACTTTTTTTGAATGAGGATGAAAGGACACCGTATAATACAAGAATTATTCCGGAGAGCAGCATTATAAGCAGATGGGGCATGGCCAAAAGATTTGATAAATATTTGGAAGATACGATGGAAACCGTCCCCTCATTATCTACACCAAATCCCTTCATGAATAGGATAGAGATAAGCAGATAAAGCAAAAAGGGCAGGGCAATAAGAAAACTATTCCAGGCTTGCTTGCGTAACCGTGATTCAAGATCCGGGGTTGAACCAAGATCAATGCTGTTTAAAAGGTATAATGCACCCAAAACCCTGGCATTAAAGACAAGAAAAATTCCAAGGGAAAGATTGAAAAGAGAAAAAGCCGCTTCAAGGCCCCTCAGGTTGATCCCCAATAGGGTGTAATCCCAGGTTACCCTGTTGTACAGGTCCAGTGTGAAATTTGAGCCTGTATAGAAAGTCCCCACGGCAGCTCCGATCAGCAAAATTCCGACGGAGCCGTTTATAAAAAGAAATCCTTCATATACGGTTGACCCCAAAAGGTTGTTGGGCTTTTTCCTATATTCATAGCTTACCGCCTGAATAATAAATGAAAAGAGAATCAGCATCCATACCCAGTAGGCACCGCCGAAACTGGTTGCATAAAATTTAGGGAAAGCGGCAAATAAGGCACCGCCAAACAGGACAAGGGTTGTAAACGGCATTTCCCATTTGCGGCCAAGCGAAGTTACCACCAATGATTTTTCTATATCGGTTTTAGCGATTTGCCACAAAAGAGTCTGCCCCCCCTGGACAAAGGTAAGAAACAAGAAAAGAGCACCAACAATGGAACAAATTATCCACCAAAGCTGTTGCAAGGTTGCATAGTCAAGGTTTGAAATCATTTTAATGTCCCTCCGAAGGTCCAATGGATATTTGTTTCAGCATGATTGTTATTTCAGCAGCAAGTAAAATGGTAAATAATCCTAAAAACATAAAGAAGGTAATCTGGACATTGCTGGCTGCAAGATTAGTTGTTGATACCTTAACCGGCAATAGGCCGTAAATTGCCCAGGGCTGGCGGCCAACCTCCGCCACAACCCATCCGGACTGCTGGGCCATTAAACCAAGAAAACTAGATATTAAACCAATGGGCAGCAGCCATTTTTTTTGGGTTAAAGAATCTTTCAGGCCATAAAAAAGAAAGAGAGCAAAAAGAACGGGAAAGAATGAACCTAGGGTCACCATGATATGAAAAGCATAGTAGGGAATAGCAACCGATGGAACCGCTTCTTCGGGTTTGTCCAGATATCCGTAACCCATGTATGCCTGGTTTTCCCTGAATTTTTCCAATGAAAGTTCTGCTTTTTGGCTATTGTTTTCTTTGCGGGCCTGTTTAAACAGTGCAAGGTCATTTATTGCTTTTTTGCCTTTAGCCATTTTTGATTCAACACTTTCGATTCCTTGTTCTTCATTCCCATACACAAGGTCATCAATCCCGGGTACAAATGAGTTAAGGGAACGATTTGCCAAAAGAGAAAGAAGATATGGGATTTCAATTTTCATGAGAAAAGGTTCCAGGTTGTCTCCTGGCTTTTTGTCAGGGTTGAGGATTCCTGCAGCAACAATGGGAGCCTTTGTCTCTCCCTTGTATAGTCCTTCAATGGCAGCAAGCT
This sequence comes from Desulfobacteraceae bacterium, assembly GCA_030638935.1. Taxonomy (GTDB): domain Bacteria; phylum Desulfobacterota; class Desulfobacteria; order Desulfobacterales; family Desulfobacteraceae; genus NBML01. The sequence goes on from DAOWDR010000687.1 coordinate 3,923, forward strand.
TCATTGGCTGTTTCTGGGCCACTTCATAGGCGGATTCATCTCCTGTAAATACAACATAGCTGGAAGAAAGCAGGCCAAATACAGAGGCCACAATAATGGATCTTTTAGCCATTTGAATATGTCTTTTTCTTATAAGATACCAAGAAGAGATGGTCAGTACGAATAAAGAGGCAAATAAAAATCCGGAACTTGAGGTGTGAACAAATTTAGAAACCGCCACAGGGTTAAAAACAACCTGGGCAAAACTGTCCACCTCAAATCGGGCTGTTTCAGGATTAAAGATCATTCCAACGGGATTTTGCATCCAGCCGTTGGCCACAAGTATCCATATGGCTGAAAGATTTGAACCTACTGCGACCATCCAGGTGGAAAAAAGATGAAACCGTTTTGAAACCCTGTTCCATCCGAAAAACATGACAGCAAAAAAGGTTGCTTCAAGAAAAAAAGCAAAAAGACCCTCAATGGCAAGGGGAGCACCAAAAATATCCCCGACTATCCATGAATAATTGGACCAGTTGGTTCCAAATTGAAATTCAAGAATGATTCCCGTTGCAACTCCAATGGCAAAATTAATTCCAAACAGGGTCATCCAGAATTTTGTAAGGGACCGCCATTCCTTGTTTCCTGTTTTGACATAAATAGATTCAAAAAAGGCGCATAAAAAAGAAAGTCCCAGTGTTAGCGGAACAAAGATCCAGTGGTACATGGCAGTAAGAGCAAATTGAGCTCTGGCCCAGCTTACCATGCTCAAATCAATATCGACCATTTTTTTCCTCCTATTTAAGTGAAGTAATATTTTGTATTAAAGAGATCATTTGCTTGGGTTAGCATTTTTCGTGATTTGTTCAAGAACATAATTTGTTTTTTCTTCATCGGTTTGAAAGTTTGTATTCAGAAAGTTTGGAAAGAAAAAAAGTTTTAGTATCACAAACATCACAAAAAGCTTTACCAGAATGATTTTCCAGAGTTTTTTCCCAATAGTCATTCCACTAAAGCCATCACGATAAAATGTATAGATATTGTTGATAACTTTTATTGAATTATTTTTTTTCAAACTTTTGTATGTCCTGTTTCCTTGGTTATCCCGGGTTTTGACCGGGCAACTCTCTTAAACAAGTGAATAATAACATCGTTTGGGGGAAATGATTTCGCCTTTTTTCTTCAGGGATTTAATGATCTTTGATACCTCTTTACTCTCGATATTCAAGGCCTTTGCAATGTCGCCGGGGCGAACAGGCTTGCCAGCTGTTTTCATTGCGTTTAATACATCTTTTTCCATGTATGCTCCTTTTCAGATACAGTTTTTTGAATTTCTGTATTTTGAAAAGCAATTAGTATGCCATATCTGCCAGGACCAAGTGTAAGAAAATTAAGATTTCTTGAAAATAAATTAGCATAAACAATTCATTGGGGGTTTTCAAGGAGATTTTATCCCATTGGCTAAAAAAAAGGGGAGCCGAGGCAAATGGAAAATAGGGTATTATACTGTCTCTTTTGCATCGCTGGAACAATGTTTTGGGACAGTTTTGTCCCAAAACCGATGAAACAATTTTGGTGAAACAATTATCAAAAA
>DAOWDR010000279.1 GCA_030638935.1 Desulfobacteraceae bacterium
CAATATTTTGCCATGCCCGCATGCTGGATCCGTCAAAGCCGAATCCGTCTTCAAAGGCAGATTCGCTGAGCTCTCCCAATGGCACTGAAAAGTGCTGCCAGGTGCCGATGAAGTCCATGTAGCGGATATCAACTACTTTTACCTTGTTTTCTTTTGCCATTGCAATTACATCTTTTGGTGTCATGTCTCTTATTTCCTTAAAGTATTGGGTTAAATATCAATTATACAATTTTAGGTTAAAGTGCTTCGTCTCCTGTTTCACCGGTTCTGACCCGGATGGCCTGCTCCACTGACAGGACAAATATTTTACCGTCTCCAATTTTTCCTGAGTTGGCAGCATTCCTGATGGTGGTTACTGCTTCTTCTGCCCGTTCATCATTGACTACTATTTCCACTTTTATTTTGGGGACAAAGTCAACCACATACTCGGCACCCCTGTATATTTCCTTGTGCCCTTTCTGGCGTCCGTATCCGTTGACCTCTGTTACTGTCATCCCGTAAATTCCGATTTCGCTGAGTGCTTCTTTGACATCATCGAGCTTAAAGGGTTTGATGATGGCTTCAATTTTTTTCATTTATAACCTCCTTTGAATATATGTGTGGAAGACTGTTTAATATAGATGCTTTAATCTGATTGAGTTTTTTTTCTGATTCGATCTTCTGATCATCATTGATATCCTTAACATAAAAAATATCAATAACCTGGTCCACTTTTCCTCCCACCATTGCCACATTGACATCTAACCCATTGCGGTAGAGGGCATTTGTAACAGAAAACAGGAGCCCGGGAAAGTCATAGGTTAACACTTCAATTATGGTGAAAAAGCTTGATGTTTTATTGTCTATTCTGACCTGGTTTGTTTCAGGCGTTTTGCATGAAGAAACGGCAAGGGTATCAGAGATTTTTTCCAGGGCCTTGTCCAGAAAATGATCATCCTCAAGGGCATGGGTCAGATCTTTTTCCGTCTTTTCCCATTTTTCCCTTTCAAATATCAAATCCCGGGGGGGCATTACCTTGAAGATATCTAAGATATGGCTGTCCCCCAGGGAATAGGCTTGGGATGCAACAATATCAATATGGTTTAGAAAAAAAATTCCTGCAATTTTTGAAAAAATTCCTGGTTTATCCTTACCGCAGATAGAAACCGTCCGGATATCCGAGTCTTTTTCCTTGGTTATCTGCCAGATAAAATCCCGGTCTTTAAGGTTCCGGTACAGGTTGATATGATCAACAATATTTTGGGGCGGGACATATAAGAGGTAGCGTCGGGGCATGCTGTCTAACTGGGTATTGACCGTTTCTTCTCGCCAGCCTTCCCTTAACAGTGCCAAAACCTCTTTTTTCTTTTTGTCAATGAGGCGCTGGGTCTTTTTTGATGCCAGTTCCCCGGTCTTAATAATTCCCATGGTTTTAAGGAACAGATCTTTTATCAGGTTTTCGGTCCAGTCATTCCATGCCTTGGGGCCGGTGGCCTTTGAATCTGCAACCGTGAGCAAAAAAAGCATGCGTAACAGCCTGATTTTGCCAATGGTATTGGCAGTGGAGACAGCGGTCTCTTCGTCAAAAGTATCCCTGCGGGTAGCGGTTTTGGCCAGGAGCAGGTGGTGCTGGATCAGGAAGAGGACGTCTTCTTTCTCGCTTGGGTTGAACCCGAGCCGGTCCAATATGGGCCCGGCAATTTTTACCCCCCGCTTTGAATGTTCCTTGGCAGGATCTGATTTTCCAATATCATGAAGCAGGGCGGCCACCAGCAATACATTTTTGTTTCTGATCTCTTTAAACACACCGGCATAGAGGGTGTTCATCAGGGTGGTGCCGGGCTCTTTAAAACTGTTGATTACCTGGACACACCGGATGGAGTGCTTGTCAACAGGGAACAGATGGTAGTGGTTATATTGGATTTTGTTGACTATGGCGGAAAATTCAGGGATGAATTTTTCAAGAATTCCCGTGGAAAGCATGCAATTGAGAACGTTGAATTTCCAATATGACAGGGCCAGGGTTTGTTTGAATATCTTGACGCACCGGGGATCTGTTTTTATCTGTTCATCCACTAGATGGCGGAATTCGGAAACTACCCGCATTGCTTCAATGGAAAGAGGTGTTTTGGTTTGTCCGCTCTCTAAAAATATTTTTAAAAGCAGGTCAGGTTTCTGGAGGATGGTCACGGTATTGGCAAAGTAAAGCCGTTTGTTTTTAATTACCAGGCCTTCTGTCTTTGTGGGTCTGGCCAGGGCAGTTTTTTTCTTGATTTTGGAATTGGAAAGAATATCTTCAAAGGTAATTTGATTCAGCTGTTTTAAAAATTCCATTTTTCCATGGAGCTCTCCAAGAAATAGCTCCACATCGGGCTGCCGTGTTTTGTTTTTATAGCCAAGAAGGCTTGCCATTTCGGCCTGGTATTCAAAATGGAGGGTGTCGCATTTGCGCTTGGTGATCTGGTGGAGTCGGTTTCTGATATCCCAGATATAGGCCAGGGAATCTTCAAGGTTTGTATATTCAAAGTTAGACAGGAATCCATAATATTCCAGATCCCGCCGGGATTTGATATTGGACTTGATTTTTGCATACCAGAGCAGGGTGTGGTAATCCCGCAGACCTCCGAATCCGGATTTGAGATCCGGGGCCACAAGATAGGTGGAGTCCCCAAAGTCCTCAAGCCGTTTTTCACCATGCTCAAATAAATAGTTTAGGGTGTCTTTCAGGGGTTTTCCCGATAATCGGGATCTGAAGTTTTCCATAAAAGAGGAATAAACCAGGGACGCACCGCAGATAAACCGGGCATCCAGAACAGTGGTTAAAATGTCAAACCGCTCAAAGGACATTGTAATACATTCTTCAATATTCCGGACCGCATATCCCACTTCAAACCGGGCATCCCACAGGGGATATAAAAGTTCCTGGACAAAGGCTTCCACTTCCAGTGGCACGGACTTATCAAAAAGGATCAAAAGGTCAATATCTGAATGGATGCACTGCTCTTTTCTGCCATACCCTCCCAGGGCGATAATGGCAAAGGGGTTGCCTGATACAACCATTTTCCGGGCGGAAATGCTTTTTTCAAACATGGTGTAAAAGTATTCATCCAAAAAAGAGGTAAGGGATTCAAGAAAATCTATTGTTTCCCCTGCAAGAAAATTCTTGATCAGCCTTTCTCTTTTTTTTATTAAAATGCGAGCTTCAGGTCTTTCCATGTTCATTTGAAAATTTCATTCCCATAAATGTTTAGTTACTGGGATACCTAATAAGCAATGGACGTGCCAAGGCCGGATTATCAAGGGCTTTGAAAGGGCAGTAATGGAATGGAGAGCTAAATTTTCAGTTCTTGTATTTTTAGTTACAAAAATGTCGCATATAAGTGGTATTGTGTTTCATTTTTGTAACTAATAGAAAAAGTGCCTATTTGGGGTTGCTGTAATGTCTCTTGGGTGGGGAGGGAAAAAACCCCAGCCGGATATTGATCCATATCCGGCTGGGGTGATAGGTTGTCCAGAAAAGTGAAAAAAATTAATCTTTATCGATTTTTTCGGGTTCGTCTTCCTTGGTCGGGAGGGGTTCTTTTGTGGCTTTCTTGAAATTTTTAATTCCTTTTCCCAGGCCAGCACCAATTTCAGGGAGTTTTCCTGCCCCAAATATAATAAGGATAATAACAAGAATTATTATTAGTTCCGGCATTCCGAGTCCACCAATCATAGTACGCTCCTATTTAATCATAGCTTTTAAGGTCAAATAAAATTATTAACATTAAGTTTTATTTGTGTCAATCATTTAGAATTTATCAATAAAAAAATAAAATCACAATTTTGTAACATATAATTTGTACTCAATTTGATTTTAATAAAACGCTTGTGAAAAGCAATAAGATGATTAATATTCTTTTTTAAAGAATAGCTAATGATAATATAAAAATAAAAATGTTAACAAAAATAATTTAAAACAAAAATTTGTGGAGAAACTATCAATGAACCAACCTTCCAACAATGAATTCCATGGTGCGAACAAATATATTCTGGACAATGAATTGGGCTCAATTGTTAATATATCCATGAAACTGGAAATGCCCTTGCTGCTTAAAGGGGAACCGGGTACCGGCAAAACCATGCTGGCCTACGCCATTGCTGAAACCCTTTCCATGCCCCTTACTATATTAAATGTTAAATCCAGCATGAAGCTTGTGGAGGCCCTGTACCAGTATGATACCCTGACCCGGTTAAACGATTCCAGGTTTGGGGATTCCAAACGGGATGTCAGTAACATTGACGAGTATATTAAGATGGGAAAAATCGGCCAGGCCTTTTGCGCCGACCAGAGAACCGTGCTGCTCATAGATGAAATTGACAAGGCAGATACGGATTTTCAGGATGATATGCTGGATGTTCTGGATCAGATGCAGTTTGATATTATTGAAACCGATAAGACCGTAAAAGCAATACACAGGCCTGTGATCATTATTACATCCAATGCTAAAAAAGATCTGTCTGACCCCTTTCTCGGGCGGTGTAATTTCCACCACATTGCATTTCCCGATCCCAAAATGATGCGCAAGATTATCAATGTTCATTTTGAAAATATCGATGAAAAACTGGCAGAAAATGCCATCAGCTCCTTCTATAGATTAAGAGAGATTGATGCCATTGAAAAAAAACCGGCCACCCGGGAACTGCTCAACTGGATCAGGGCATTGAATGCAGACCCGGATTTCAAGGCCAAGGATCTTGTTAAAGGGAAAATGCCTTTTCTTGGTGTTTTGTTTAAAAAGAGTCCTGATTATGAACGGGCCAAAAATATGACATCCAGACGGAAAATGTTTTAATGGGCGGTTATCCATGTTTTTAAATTTTTTTTATATACTCAAGGAAGTTGGCATTCCGGTCTCTCCCACCTCTTTCCTTATATTGCAGAAAGCCTTGCACCAGGGGAATATCAATGGTCTGGATGAATTCTATACCTGCGCCCGGGCCATTCTCGTTAAGAGCGAAAAATATTTTGACCTCTATGACCAGGTCTTTGCCCACCATTTTGACGGAGTTCCTTTGCCCGAAGAGGATGGCTTTGAAATCGACGAGATTGCCAGGGGCATGCTGGATGAATGGTTGAAAAATCCCAAACAATTGGCCGATGCCCTTGGGATAGATGAAGAAAAACTCAGTAAAATGTCTCCGGATGAGTTGATTGAATATTTTAAGAAACGTCTCAAGGACCAGGACGGGCGCCATGACGGCGGGAGTAAATGGATCGGGACCGGGGGGCGTTCTCCCGTGGGCCATTCCGGACACCATCCCGGCGGTATGCGGGTGGGGGGGGGATCCCGGAACAAGTCAGCGGTAAAGGTAGCCAATGAGCGGCGGTATAAGGATTATTCCACAAAGGGACCCCTGACCCAGGCCAAGATGGGGGAGGCCCTGAAGCGATTGCGTAATCTTATCCCTGCCGGCCCCAGGGACAGGATCAATATTGATGAAACCATCAAAGAGACCCTGCGCAATGCAGGAGAGATTGAACTTATTTTTGACCGTGCATTAAAGGACCGGCTCAAGATTATCCTTGCCATTGACAACGGAGGATGGTCCATGGACCCCTATATCCAGGTGGTCCAGACCCTGTTTGACTATGCCAGATCCCAGTTTAAAGAGGTAAAGACCTATTTTTTCCATAATACTATTTATGATTATCTATGGGAGGATCCTGCCCGGTACAAGAAACCTAAAAATATAATGGATTTTTCCCGGCTTGACCCTGACACCAGGCTTATAGTGTTGGGGGATGCCAGCATGGCACCCTATGAACTCATGGCCAATGACGGCTCCATTAATATTACGGAAAGAAGCGGCAGGCCAAGCATAGAACAATTGAAGTTTTTGGCCAAAACTTTTCCCCATACGGTTTGGCTCAACCCGGTTTCGGAATCCATGTGGGGATATACCCATACCATCATGACCATATCCCAAATTTTCCCCATGTTTGAACTTTCCCTGGACGGCCTTGAAAAGGCCGTGGAAAAATTGATGGTCAAGAATTAATGATCAATTGAAACCCGTGGTAAGGTATATTGTTTGACCGGGGCTGGCCTGTTAAAATTGAACCTTATAAAATTTTAAGGTGTTTTCAAAAATAGTTTGGGACAATTTGTCCGGGTCTGCCCCTTTTATCTGGGCCAGTTTCACCAGGACTGATTTTACAAAGGCCGGTTCATTCCTGCGGAATTTGTTTTTCTGGGGGGCCGGGGTCAGGTAGGGGGCATCTGTTTCAACCAGAATTCTGTCCTCTGGAATTAAAGGGGCAATTTTTCTCAGGTATTCCCCTCTTTTTTTAATGGTCAGAATACCGGTGATTCCGATGTGATATCCCAGATCCAGGTATTTGAACATTTCGTCCCTGGTGCCTGAAAAACAGTGAACCACCCCCTTGCGGGTTGAGGGACCCTCTGATTTTAAAATCTCGTAAAATCGGCCATTGGAGTCCCGTTCATGGAAGATCAGGGGAAGGTCCAGTTCACCGGCAATGGCAAGCTGGGATGAAAAACATGCTTCCTGATCTTTTTGGGGAGAAAACATCCGGTTAAAATCAAGGCCGGTTTCCCCCCAGGCTTTGACACAGGAATGCATGTTTGCCAGGTCCTTAAGGGTTTCCAGGGTTTTGGTGGAACAATTGCTTGCATCATGGGGATGGATTCCCACGGAGGTTATCATTAGGGGAGTGGCAAAAAACCTTTGAGTGGCTTGATCCTTTGCCGTCTCAACCACTTGCCTCTGGGCCATTTCAATTGCTTTAAGGGAGGTTTGGACATCAACGCCCACAATCATTATTCCCTTTACCTGTTCCTGGCAGGCCCTGTCCATCACTTCTAAAATGTCATTTTCATAGGCCTTGTCATCAATATGGCAGTGGGAATCAAATAATATCATGAACAGTATTACCTTCTTTCTATATTGGCTGGAATCCTTATATTGGAATCCGCCCCGGATTGAATATGTCAAAGCCTTCACTGGTTGGAAGAAGCCGGTTTACGGTTACAGTGAAGGCTTGGGGTAAGGAAAACTGTTTTTCAGCACTCCTTGACACAAAGAGTATATATCAGTAAATTCATTCTCAGTCAATTATGGACCATGACAGGGCAGTACACAAAATTATGATTACGGACAGCAATAAAAACCCAATTATAAGGTTGTTCAATGTGAGCAAGCGCTATGGCGCCAAGCTGGCACTGAACGATGTTTCTCTGGATATAGAGCCGGGAGAATTTATCTTTGTCTCAGGTCCGTCGGGAGCTGGAAAATCAACCCTTTTAAGGGTTCTCTACCTTGCCGAAATGGTGTCTGAAGGTCAGATTCTCATTGACGGCATGAACCTGTCCCGGATTTCTTCTGGGAAATTGCCTTTTTTGCGGCGCAGGTTTGGTATGGTGTTCCAGGATTTTAAACTGATTCCCAATCGAACCGTATTTGAGAATGTTGCATTGGTACTGGAGGTAGCCGGTGAAAAGCCAAGCTTTATCCGGAAAAAGGTGATGCATGTGCTCAGGACCACGGGCATGGAAAAAAAGGTCAATGCGTTGCCCCCCACCCTTTCAGGCGGAGAGCAGCAACGGGTGGCTGTCGCCCGGGCCGTGGTGGGAGAGCCTTCCATCATTCTGGCCGATGAACCCACGGGTAGTTTGGATGATAAGGCTGCCCAGGCTGTAATGGATTTTCTGATGGAATACCATAAAAAAGGAGCGACCATCCTTGTGGCAAGTCATAACCTCCACCTTATGGAAAGCACGGTCCGGGGGAGGAATATTGTTCTGGAAGAAGGAAAACTGAAAACAACCTCCACCATGCTTTAATGAAGATGAGATCTCGCATATGACCCGTTTTGTAAAAAAAGCCCTGGCAGATATCCGGTCCAACCGATTTTTGAATTTTATTACGATTATCACCATTTCTCTTTCAATTTTGATCGTTTCGGTCTTCATGCTTTTTTTTGAAAATGCAAGCCGGGTCATTGAAGTCTGGAACCAGGGGGGGCGTGCCATGATATATCTGGAAAACAAATTTTCCAGGGATAGCTTGCCCGGTCTTGAAAAACAAATCCATGGGTTGGGCGAGATTGATGAAATGGTTTTTATTCCTAAATCCCAGGCCCTGGATAAATTAAAAAAAGAGATGGCTTCCCGTACAGAATTTTTTAAAACTCTTAAAACAAATCCCCTGCCAGATGCAATTGAAATTAAGATGAAAACCCATGGCAGTTTTGAACAGATACAGGAGTTTGCCCAAAAGATTGAGTCTCTGGATCTGGTAGAAAATGTGGAGTATGGCCAGGGGTGGCTGGGTAAGTTTTTA
>DAOWDR010000541.1 GCA_030638935.1 Desulfobacteraceae bacterium
CATATTTTCAAAAACATCCCGGGTGGAAGCCGACACACCCGGATCACATAAAACAAGATACAATTCCGGCAGATTCGAATATTTTTTTAAGAGTTCCCCCACCCCCGTTGCCATGGCTGGAGCCCCAAAAACAAAAAAAGGGACATCCGCCCCCAAACTCAGCCCCAGGGCCATAAGCTCCGACCTGGAAAAAACCAAGGAACAATATTCATTCAAGGTTGTCAGAACCATGGCAGCATTGCTGCTGCCTCCTCCCAGGCCGCCTCCCACAGGTATCTGTTTTTTTATTTTTATGGAAACGCCTTCCAATGGAAGGCTTCCCTTTTGTTTTTCATGGGCAGAAAAAAACAAAGCCGCTGCCCTGAATGCCAGGTTTGTCTCTCCCCCCGGCACATGGGGATGATCACAGGATACCCGGATGCCGCTTCCTTGAAAAGAAAAGTCCACTTCATCCCAAAGATCAATCTGTGCCATGAGGGTACAAAGCTCATGATACCCGTTATCTCTTTTTCCGGTCACATACAAAAATAGGTTAATCTTAGCAAAGGATAATTTTTTCAGGCTCACGCCTTTGCCTCAACATATGCCAGCCGTATCTCACTTAGCAGAGTTTTTAACAGGTTATCCTCATCATTGGTCAAATTCCCCCGGGTTTTTTCTTCCAGCATGGCAATCATGTCAATGGTGTGCTGGGCCAGGTCAAGATTCATGGTTTTTTTTCCCGTTGAAGGTTCTTCCACCTTGCCCAACTGGACAAGTCCGGATGAATACAAAGACAAAATAAAGCCTGAAAAATCAATTTTAGGCAGGGTCTTCCCGGCAGGGGACTCCTGTGCCCCCTCCTTCATTGTAAATCCATCTCCCTTGGGCATTTCATCTCTCCTTAAAATTTATTTTTTTTACACCTCATCTTCAAGCCGAATAACTATATCAGCCACAGTGGTGCCCTCACCTTCTTCATGAACAAAAAGCGGATTAATATCCAGCTCCGCTATGGTGGGATGATTATCCACCATGGCCTTTAAAGACACAATATTTTTTTCAATGGCTTCTATATCAGAGGGAGCCTCTCCCCTCAACCCCTTTAAAATAGGATACCCCCGTATGCTTTTTACCATGCGCCGGGCTACATTCCGGCCCATGGGGGACAAACGGAATGATACATCCTTGTAAACCTCAACAAAAATACCGCCGAGCCCGAACATGACGGCATGGCCAAAGACTCGATCCTTTGTAACCCCAAGGATAACCTCCTTGCCCTTGGGGGCCATTTTTTGAACCAAAACACCTGTAAGCTCAGCATCAGGATCATAGGCACGGCCATTTTTCATAATCGATTCAAATGCCTGTTCAACCCCCCCGGCATTCTTTAGCCCAACCTTCACACCCCCGGCATCAGATTTATGCAGGATCTGGGGAGAAACAATTTTCATGACAACCGGGTAGCCGATCCTGTCTGCAATTTGTATTGCCTCTTCAGCTGTTTTGGAAAGGGCCATTGCAATGGTTTTAAACCCATAACATTTTAGTATCTCATTTCCATCAAGTTCCCCCAGTATTTTTCTGCCTTCTTTCCTGTATTTTTCAAGGATGGCAGTAGCCTTTTCCCTGTCATAGACCAGATTATACTGGGGCAAAATTTTCCGAAAAGACCACTTCATGCCTTCCCGCAATGCCCCGAGAGACCTGGCCGCACTCTCCGGGAACTGGTAGACCGGCACCTTGTGCTTTTGCAATAATTTAACCCCGTCGGACACATCCACCACCCCCATGAATGCACACAAAATAGGCTTGATACTATTCCTTGCAATATTAACAATTGCCTCAGCCGTACCAATGGCATCGGTCATGGACTGGGGGGTCAAAATGATCAACACAGCGTCAACACCCCGGTCAGCCAATACCGTTGCCAGGGTATTTTCATACCGGTCCTTGGCAGCATCACCTATCACATCCACGGGATTGTGAAAATTGGCAGTGGCAGGCAGATATTTTTTTAGCTCCTTTACCGTGTCCTCTGAAAACTCTGCCAGTGTCAACCCGGACTGCTCACTCATGTCCGTGGCAATAATACCGGGCCCGCCTGCATTGGTCACAATTGCAATCCGATCCCCTTTCAACAGTGTCAGATATCCGAAGCC
>DAOWDR010000493.1 GCA_030638935.1 Desulfobacteraceae bacterium
GAGGTTGCAACGGATATCTCAAAGGGATCATCAAAAGACCAGGGGGTTTTGGACAGGGGTCTTCCCTGGACAATGGTTTCCGAAACATCCAGGCTTTTGCGATGGGAAAAATTAAACTCCAGCCTCCTGGGCCGGGGCCGGACCTGCCCTGGGTCTGGTTGTTTGGATTTTTTCCTTTTTGACCCAGACACTTTGTTTCCCCCATGGAATGGTTTTTGGTTCACATTAAGGATCCTTCCTCTGACCATGGGAGAAATATTGACCAGGTCAGCATCCTGCTCCCTGATAAATTCAACAAAGGCAGGCTTTTGTTCATCCTGGATGTCCACCAGAAAAAAAATCGGTATTTTCAAACCTTCCGGCCGCATGATCTCTGTTTGAAGCCCCTTCTGGATCTGGGGAATCATGGAGATCAAAAATGCGCCCATGGCAATGGTGACAAAACAGGACAAAGAGGACCACTTGTTTCGGTACAGGTTTCTAAATGCTATTTTTCCCACTAGATAGCGGGTGTTGGAAAGGGTTTTGCAGCCTGAAAAAACAAGCCATCCCACACCGGACAAAAGGACCAGGGCCAGGATAAATCCAATGGCAAATACACCCCCGGTTTTCACAGAACCTGCAACAACAATTGAAACCATAAAAAAGGCTGCAAGGCCTGGAAGAAAACTGATCACCTGCCATGGAACAATGCCGTGGATTCCCCGCCCCCCCTCTCCCCTGAGCAAAATAAGGGGTTTCACCCCAAAAATGCGGACAAAGACAGGCAGACAGAAAACCAGGCTGCCGGCCATGCCCATGCCCAATGCCAGCACAATGGTGACAGGATCTGTGGAAAGCCTGACATCCATGGGAATAAGCCCCTTAAAAATAATGGGGAAGACCGGAACCACCAACAGGGAAATAAAGATTGCCAGGACCGAGGCCAGGGTGCCCATCAAAATAAGCTGAAAACTGAATAAGAGATAAATTTCCCGCTGTTTGGCCCCGACACTCATTAGAACAGCCATTTCCTGTTGTTTCTGATTCAGATAGCCCCGGAAAAGATATGCCGTGGCAATGCCCGCCAGGAACAGGGCCACAATACTGACCAGCCCCATATAGCCTGTAAAATGTCCGGTAATCCTTCCCAATCGCCGGTTCACATCCAGGCTGTCATAGACATTGACCCGGGGCCGGCCTTTGGACATGCCAGAAAAACCCTGGGCAAGTTTCTGGGCAAGCATGGGAACATCGGTTCCCCGGCTTAATCTATAATAATAAAGATAGCGAATCCTGCTCCCGAACCGGATTAAGCCGGTGCCTTCCAATTGGCTTATCCCCATATAAATTTTAGGGGCCAGCTCAACAGCGGTCAAAGATTTGTCCGGGTCCTTTTTAAAAAAATCATGGACATAAAAGGTTTTATTCCCCAGCACCAGGGGTGTATTTAGCCGGGCCTCGTTTCCCAGCCCCAAAGCATGGGCCGTATCCCGGGTCATGAGCAATCCGGGACTGTCCTGAATATTTGCTGTACCCCTGCCTTCCAGAGAGAAACTTCCGTAAAGAGGATAAGGATCATCAATGGCCATCACCCGAACCAGGCGGGCATTTTCTCCGGCCTTTACCATGGTATAAAACCGGATGAGCCTGGCCTGGGCCTTATCCGGCCCCATCACCCTGTCTGCCAGGTTTAGCTCCTTTCGGGTCAAAGGGCTGTTCGCGGACAATACCAAATCTGCCGTCAATATTTCCTTTAAATTTTCATCAAGATGACGGTTCAAAGAACTGCCAAAGGAATGGATAGCAATGAACCCGGCCAGGCCAAGGGACAGGTTCAATATGAAAAAAAAGGCAAACCCCGGGTTTTTCACCAACTCCCTTACCCCTAATCGTATCCAGAGCATCAGACAAGCCGGCCCCGGTCAAGGGTGCGGATCTTTTTGCATTTATTGGCCAGATTTGGATTGTGGGTCACAAGGATAAGACATTTCTTCTCCTTTTCCACCAGGCCGAACAAGAGCTTGGCCACCTTTTCTCCGGTTGCAATATCCAGGTTGCCCGTGGGCTCGTCTGCCAGAAGCAGGGCCGGCTTGATGATGAGGGCACGGGCTATGGCAACCCGCTGGCATTCCCCCCCGCTGAGCTGTCCCGGCAGATGATGCTGGCGATCGCCTAACCCCACTTTTTCCAGCATGGCATCGGTCCGCATCCGAATCCGGTCCTGTTTTAGGATTTCCAGGGGCAGACTGATATTTTCCCTGGCCGACAAATGTGGCATTAGATGAAACTGCTGAAAAATAATTCCTATTTTCAGGGCCCGGTATCGTGCAAGCCTGTTTTCCTTCATGGCGCACAAATTTTCACCTTCCAGGATCACCTGGCCTGAATCCGGGTTGTCCAGGCCTGCGATCAGGGAAAGCAGGGTGGTTTTCCCTGAGCCGGACTGGCCGATAACGGCATTGGTTTCACCTGCTCCAAGACTAAAGCTCACCCGGTCTAAAACCTGAATAACTCCTGATCGGGGCTGATGAAAGGATTTACAAACCTCTCTAATCTCAAGTATCATAATTGCTCCAGAATATAGGGGAGTACCGTTCCAGCGATAATCCTGTGCCCTGCCCGGCTGGGATGTATCCCGTCTGCCTGGTTCAGGGAAGGATTGCCTGCCACATCTTTTAATAAAAAGGGGATAAAAGGCAAATGATGTTTATCCGCCAGAAAGACAAACACCTCCCTAAAGGCCTTTGAATAGTCCGGCCCGTAATTGGGAGGAATTTCCATGCCTGCCAGGATGACCCGGATGTCGTTTTCCTTTGCCAAAGCAATGGTCTTGTCCAGGTTTTGGGCCATTTCACTGGTGGAAAGCCCCCTCAAGCCGTCATTGGCCCCCAAGGCCAGTACCAGGATATCCGGCTTGACCTTGAGAAACCATCTCAACCTTGAAAGCGCCCCTGCGGTTGTGGAGCCGCTGATGCTGCCGTTGGTGATCTTAAAGTTTTCAATCCCTTTTTCTTTGAGCATCATGTCGACCAGAGAAGGATAGGCATTTTCCGGTTCCACCCCAAGTCCTGCGGTAATGGAATCTCCGAGAAATATAATTCTAGTTCTGCTGTCCTCGGCCCATACAACGGATTACAGTCCCTGGTACAAGAGCAAGCCAGCCAATATAAGAAGAGCAAAACAAAATCTAAAAAAAACCTTCATGTATTAACGATTCCTTTGTTTCTATCCTGATTATTGACTCATTATATAGAAAAATATAAAAAATTCCATTATCCGCCGGGACCATAAAAGGGTGAACCCAAACCATTAAGATAAAAAAAATGTCCTGGCCTTTATTTGAATAAATCGGCTGTTTCTTCCGGCATGACAGCATATTGCCACACCTTGCCCTTTTCAAGGGTACCCAGCCTGTCATCCATTAAAAGCGCCTTTGCAGGGTTATGGGTAATCAGGCCTATTGCCTCTGACATGGAAAGATCCTGGTCTATTTCCCGGATAAAATAGGAGAGTTCATTCCAGAGGTTCAGATCATAATTTGATGCAATGCTGTCTGTTCCAAGGCTGACACAAATTTTTGCGGAAAGTATCTTTTCCGCCGGCGCCCGGCCAACACCGATAAATTCGTTGCTGCGAGGGCATAAACATACATTTGTCCCGGTTTTGGCAAGAATTTCAATATCCTTGTCCGTAACCTGGACACAATGCACTGCCAGGGTGCTCCTGCCCAGAAGCCCCAGGTCC
>DAOWDR010000211.1 GCA_030638935.1 Desulfobacteraceae bacterium
GACACGGTTGCGAAAGGCACCAACATCCTTTACCGGTTTGCCACCAAACTCTAAAATCACATCACCTTGTTTTAATCCGGACTTTTCGGCCGGCGAATCTTTGGTAACTTGGGCAATCAATATCCCCTTAAGATCATCAAGTCCAAAGGATCCTGCCAACCCAGGCGTGAGATCTTGAATGATGATCCCAAGATAACCCCGGGCTACACCCCCGGTTTTGATCAGTTGATCTTTTATTGCCTTGACCATATTGATGGGAATGGCAAAACCAATTCCCATATAACCACCGTTCCGGGTAAAGATGGCTGTATTCATACCGACAACCTTGCCATCCAGATTTATTAGAGGGCCTCCTGAGTTACCCGGATTTATGGCGGCATCGGTTTGAATAAAATTCTCATAATCTGCAAGCCCAAGGCTGCTTCGCCCCTTGGCGCTGACAATACCGGCAGTAAGTGTATGGGAAAGGCCAAAGGGGTTACCGATTGCAAGAACCCATTCGCCTACTTCAAGTTTATCTGAATCCCCCAGGTCCAGTGCCGGTAATTTTTCAGCATCAATCTTAATCACGGCTATGTCAGAATGTGGATCCGTGCCAATGGTTTCGGCTCTATATTCCTGGCCATCTTCAAGTCTAACCGTAATTTTCTCTGCCCCACCTACCACATGGTTGTTGGTGAGAATATATCCATCTTCTGAAAGGATGAAACCCGAACCTTGCCCTAATAAACGCTGTTGCTGGGGGGCCCGAGGGTAGAGGGAGCCTCCGAAAAAATGTTTTAAAAGTTCATCTCCAAGGGGATTCTGGCCTCTGAATGGAGCAGAAGATTTAACAACAGGTTGCCCGTCGACAATTTTTTCAACTTTGATAAACACCACTGAAGGTGAAACCTTTTTGGCCACAGTGGCAAAGGCCTTGCCGGTTTTTTTTAAACTTTCTATGCCGTTATTTTGTGAATAGGCAGCAGGCACAAATATACCAGACGCCAGGATGATAAATATACAAAAAACAAAACCGCTTATGCGACCCCAAATTAACTGCCTTTGATTCTTGTCCCAGTTCATTTTATTTATTCTCCTTCTGTGAATAATGAATAATTTTTATTGCTGTTAAGTTTTTTGTGATGGTTTTTTACTTGACGATATAGTTTATCAAAAACAATCTGGATGGCCGGATAGAGGCTATCATGACCATTGGTTTTGCCTGGCTTATGCCTTGCAACCATGGTCTTACCAGTACAGGAAACGGTTGCTGTTACAAGGGACCAGTGTTTTCGAGGCTTCTTGGAATTTGATTGATCAATCATCACATGGCAGCGCTGAATAAACGAATCGAAACGATTCAGTCTCCCTGCCTGTTCCAGGATAAAACTTTTTATATGGCCAGACCTGCAACCATGCCGAAAAATGATATCAATGGGAAATTGGACCACATAGGCTTTCTCTCCTTCTGACAAATGCTGTAGATCTGTTGGGGGCATTTTAAAAGGTATAATCTGAGCGATTGTGGTAATCATATCGACAATATTAAAAGGTTTATCCATCACCATTGCGCCGAACTTTTTCGCCCTTGCATGGGTAAATTCATCGCCAAATGCTGTGATCAAAATCATGGGCGGAAAGTTCGCCTGGTCTTTGGTGTCCTCAAGTACCTGCATTCCGCTCACACCAGGCATTCGGATATCGGAAACAATCAAATCAAACCTCTTATTTTCCCCTAAAGTATCCAAAAAATCCAGTCGCTTTATTAAGCTGTTACCATCGTTACATTCAGTCACATCAAAGCCCTCTTCCCGTAATGACCACGCCAGCATCTTCCTCATTTCCAGGTCATCTTCTGCAAGTAGAATACGGTAATTATTTTCCTGGGTTTCCATTTTCGGCTGCCATTGCATTCCAAGTCCTTTTTTATTATTCATGTTCTTTCCTTTGTTTATCTTAATTTTATAATGGTGCTATTTCTCTAACTTTGGCCAATAAATCATCAATTGCAAACGGCTTGTCAAACATGGCCGCAACGCCATACTCTTCAGCCTGATGATGGATCTTCTCATCCCCAAATGCGGTAATTAAAATAATCGGAGGGTATCCCTCTCCCTGGGGAAAACCCCTCAGAACCTCAATGCCGGTTATA
>DAOWDR010000726.1 GCA_030638935.1 Desulfobacteraceae bacterium
GCACCACCGATATTTATTCATACGTCTCAAAACAGGATATTGAAGATGAAATACAAAATGCCCAGAAATATTATATTACAAGGGGATTTTCAATAATTAACGTGAGTAATAAACCTATTGAGTCCAGTGCAGAAGAAATCATAGAAATGATTACCAGGCGATTCATGGCTAATGCCCACCTGGGGTAACTTAGGACCACAAATGAAATAAGTTGTTTTATTTGATATAGAGGCTGGGTACCCTGGGGGTTGATTTAAACCGATGGTTCAGATTCATGAGACTTTCGGCATTGCCAATGGCAAAATATCCCCCTGGAACAACACTATTGTAAAGCTTGTTAGTTACCTTTTCACTGGTTGGATGGTCAAAGTAAATCATGACATTTCGGCACAAAACCGCATCATACTGCTCATTAACAACTGAATCTGTAATCAGGTTGAATTTCTGAAAAGATACATGCTGCATAACTTCTTTTTTAACCTTGATAAACCCTGCAAATTTCCCGCTGCCCCGTTGAAAAAAACGATGTAATATTGGAATGGGTACATTTTTCACTTTATCGTTCCTGTAAATTCCCCGGGTGGCAGTGGACAGGACTGAATGGGAAATATCTGTTGCCCGAATGGAAAAACTGAGTCCAAGTGCTTTAAGCTGAACAGCTATGGTATAGGGTTCATCCCCTGTTGAGCAGGCTGCACACCAAATTTTAAACTCCTTTGATTTTTTTTGGGGATGACTATTAAATTGATTGACAATATGTTCAATGCTTTTGTTTTCTCTGAAAAAAAAAGAATGGTTGGTCGTAACCGTGTCAATAAACTCTATCACTTCCTTTTCATTATTATGTAAATAGGTAAGATATTGGTCAAAGGATTTTTTGGTCATCCGCATTCGTTTGGCAATTTTTGATTTCAACAACTCAAGCTTGCCTTCATGGAGATTGATACCAGATGTTAGATAGACCATATTTTTAAGGTCATTAAATTGTTTTTTAGAAAGATCTATGGAATTCATGAAAAAATAATAATATATATGTAGAATAAAAGTAAACAAAAAAGACTAAGGAGAATAATATTAAAAGAACAGGGCCACCTTTTGAGAGACGGATAAGCAAAGACTTCTGGGCACGTCTTTTCATTTTGATCAATTTTTGTGCCTGGGGAGTGCTCTTTGCTTCACTTTTGGTATTTCACAAAGCCCAACCGGAATTTGAAACCGTTTTTGACAAATTTTATAAACTGGATCTAAGAACCAGTTGGGATACAAAGTTTGTGCAATATCTCGTATATACACTCATCCTTGGATTGATTGTAAGTGTCCTAGGGCTTAGCTTAAGCCGTTTTCGGGCCAGGAGAAGGACAGATCATAAAAAAAATTTAATTCTCCTTGGTTTTTTGTATCTTCTCCTTTTTTTTGTAGCATGGATTATCTTATAAGGGATTAAGAATTTAAAAGGGATTGCCGATACCTTTGTCATAATATCTTATACAAACAAGGGATGATCCATGAAAAAAATATTTTTATTCATTTTAACAATCCTCTTAATTTCCTCTCCCGGCCGGGCAAGGGATTTTATGGTTGAATTTGTCGAAGAAAATTATAAAGAAATCACAAAGGCGTATTCAAATGACCCTCTTATTTACCATTCCATACAGGTCGACTCCCAGGCCGGTCCAAAACTTCTGATCCTGACAGGCGATAATCTAGAATACCGTAAATGGCTAAGGCATTATATTGCAGCCAATAAAAAATTTATAACCAGGGTGCCGGATAATGAAAATGATAGGTTCATCTCTTCCAAGGCCTATGAAATCGATGTTATAAATATCCATCCTGTAAATGGTAAAAAGTGGACATCTGATATTCCGATATCCGAGGGTGTTGCAACCAGCGATGTTACAGCAATAGAAGGGAATAATCATATTCTGGTAATTGATTCTAATGAAAAAAGAAGCCAACTGATCTCAACGGTGATCAGCAATATGGGATATACTGCAATTGTCTCTCAAAATAGTGCCCAGGCACTCAATTCATTCAGGGTACAACCTGAAAAATTCAAAATGGTTATTGTAAATCACGAAATACCGAAGATGAAAACAGAGAACTTTGTGGATCATATCCTGAAAATTGATCCTAAAATACCTATCCTGGTTGAAACCGGATATAAAAATCAAACAATAAAAAATAAATTTCTAACTAAATTTTCAGGGGCCGGTTCGGTTGTGCTAAAACCCGTTGTGCTGAAAGATCTTCAAAATACTATTACAAAACTGGTTAAAGAAAAGGTATGAATTTATGAAACGCCTCTACTTTATTCTGATTGGCCTGTTGACTGTATTCCCGCTGGTTATGCCCGGATCCCTTTTTGCCCAGAATGAGTTTACTAAGTATGAAAGAAGTTTTAAAAACTTTCTAACCTGTGATTTTACCCGAACCGGTGCAATAAATCATTTCAAGGGAAAAGCCTTTAAAATAACAATGATTGATGTATTTGAGATTCAAAGGGAAGGAGACCTGGTGATTATCACCGGGGCTGTTCGATGTGTTGTTGGTGACAGTTTTCAGGTCCTTTATGTGGCTTTAGGTGTTGAAACAATTCTGGACAAAGAACAGGTGACCTATTATACGGTCCGGAAAAAAGATTTCTCCATACTTGCCACTGAACTGATACAATTTCCCTATAAGGAACGATGTCCCTGGTCACGTTACTGGGTGGATACAGACTAAATAGAACAAAAGCCCTGTTCCCCAAGGTCAACAGGGCTTTTGTTCTATTGTTTAAGATCAGTTGGAGATCAATTTAAAATGGCTGCCTGGGCTGCTGCCAGCCGTGCAATGGGAATCCTATAGGGAGAACAGGATACATAGGTCAGGCCGGCCCTATGGCAGAACACTACTGAAGCCGGATCTCCTCCGTGCTCTCCACAGATTCCAAGTTTTATATCAGGCCGTGTTTTCCGACCACGCTCAACTGATATTTCAATTAAACTGCCCACGGCTTCCTGATCCAGGGTTTCAAAGGGGTCAGAACTTAAAATTGCATTATCTATATAATCATTCATAAACGAACCAATATCATCCCGTGAAAAACCAAAGGTCATCTGGGTCAGGTCATTTGTACCAAATGAGAAAAACTGGGCATATTTTGCCATTTTATCTGCAACCAAAGCAGCTCTCGGAATCTCAATCATGGTACCAAACAAATAGGGTATGGCTTTGATTTCATATTTTGCAATGGTCGCATCATGGCAGTCCGTGACTATTTTGTTGGTAAATTCTAATTCCTTTTCATTACAGGTCACAGGCACCATGATTTCAGGCAAAGGATGCTTGCCAGCAGCAATCAGCTCGGCACAGGCTTCGAATACGGCTGTTACCTGCATTTGGATAATTTCAGGAAAGGTAATGCCCAGACGGACGCCCCTGTGTCCGATCATGGGATTGGATTCCTTGAGAAGTGCGCTTCTTTTCAACACTTCTTCCAGATCTATCATTAGGGCATCGGCAATCTCTTGCTGATTTTCAGCTGACTGGGGCACAAATTCATGCAAGGGCGGATCCAAAAGCCTCAGGGTAACCGGCAGGTTATCCATGACAGACAAGGTATTTGAAATTTCCTGTTTAACAAAGGGAAACAACTCGTCCAGGGCCACCTGCCTCTCTTCTTTTGATTTACTTAAGATCATTTTACGGAGTAAGAATAAAGGCTGACCAGAATCAGATCCATAGAACATGTGCTCGGTCC
>DAOWDR010000499.1 GCA_030638935.1 Desulfobacteraceae bacterium
AAATCAGTTTTGATCCCCTGCCCCCAAAAGCACTGGATCTGGCACTTTTAACGGCAAAAAAATGTGGATGGAATGACGTGGGCATCGATATTGTGCAGTCAGGCAATCAACTTTATGTGTTGGAAGGAAATATGAAATACGGAACAAAAGGATTCCAAAAGGCATGTATTGACTATAAAAAACTCCTATGCGATATGATTCTCAAAAACCTTGTATGAGGCTTAGCTCAGAGCAGTCCGGCCTCTTTTTCATCTTCCTCCCACTCCAAAAGATATTCCCTTGTTGATGCATATTTTGACTTACCTAGGGGCTTTAACAAGAGGTAACCCATCTTTTCAATATGCTTCTCAAGTAGAATGAAAAAAGCCTTTTCCACATCCTGTTTATCCATTTCCCCTGCCAAAGGCGGGTCTGTTAGGGGGTTGGCCTGACCTTCCAAATCTTTCAAGCCCCTTGCTTCCGTGACCAGGCAAGTCAAATGCCCCTCCGGCACAAAGGCATCGCAAACAATCATATTCCATTGCTCCGGAAAATGATTAATCTTCCAGGGACTTAAGCCCGCAGGCCTTAAAATGTTCTTATTCTTAGGATTAAAAGGAGATTGAACAAAGGTCATTTTATTCTGATCAAACTGCATCAGCTCTTTTAACAACAAATTGATGTCATTGCCAAATATCCATTCTTCCGGTTCCAACAAAACTGGCGGGAATTCATTGCTGGTCAGGGCATATTTAAAGGACCCCTTCTCCTTCCAAAACATTTTAAAATCTGTCACATTTGGCAATACCTGCCTCACACATGGTTCCGTCATGTTCATACTTTCTTTATTATAGATAAAACTACACGTTTTCCCGGACTTCTTCTGATAAATTCAATTTTTGACTTATCCTTTCATAGGATACAAACCGGCTATTTCTTGCAGATGGCGTTAAAAATGATACCAGCTTTCGTTCCATCATTTTTGGATGAAGATCTTCTGACATGGCAAGAACACCTTCTAAAATGATTTTTTGAAGAAAAAGCTCCTGGAGCGTTCTTTCCCTTATGTTCGCAGCAAAAGGTAGAAACAAAAAATTAGCAAGTACTATACCATAAAGGGTTGATGTAAGGGCAACCGGGATTGTCCTCATAATTATTGCAGAATCACCCTGCCCGGCAAGCATTCCAATAAGCCCTACAACACTTCCCACAAGGCCAAAGGAAGGTGCGATATCTGCCATGGTTTGAAGAACCCTTATTGTTTCATCTCTCCTCATCCTGAAAAAATACATTTCAGCATTTAATGATTCTCTGATTTGCTCCCTTGAGAACCCGTCAACCAAAAGCCCCAAGGCCTGACGTAGAAAAACAATGGCTGTTTCTTCTTCATCCTCCTGGAGGGCAAGCAGACCGTTTACTCTTTTTTTCACAGACAGATCCACAAGGATTTTGACTATTTCGTTGGGGCCTTTTATAGCTTTTCCATAGGATGTTTTCAATACCTTGAAAAGAATTTCAATTCGTTTCATGTTGTAACTGATAAAGGTTGCCCCCAATGTACCGCCGACAATAATCAAAAAACCTGATAAATTTACATAAAGGCCTGCATTACCATGGATAAAAAAACCTGATAGGAAAAGAAACACACATATAACTATTCCAAAGATATTCATTCTCGCCTGCTTTAAAGAAGAAACCCAATCCGATGTAAACATTTCACTCCTCCCAATGGTTTTGTCTCCCAATTGCATATTAAAACTTAATATTTTTGTTTGGTTAAAATCAGTTCAACCCGCCTGTTAAGAGAACGGTTATACTCAGTATCATTTGATCTGACCGGCTGATGATAAGAGTGGGCAGTGATATAAATTCTGTTCTCATCAACCTGACATCTCTCTGTTAAATATCGTGCCACCGTTACAGCTCTTTGGGAGGAAAGTTCCCAATTGGTGGGGTAGGCATCAGAGTTACTCGGAGTATCATCGGTGTGGCCGGATACATCTATATAATATTGATTTTCGTTTAAGGCCTTGGCAATTTGATCCAATTGATATCTTGCTCCCAATTTAAGGGTCACCCTCCCCGAATCAAATAAAAAATCACCTGCAAGTATTATTCTGAGGGCAGTGTCACTTACCAGATCCGTAGTGATGTTGTCATCTATAAGCACCTCTTTAATTGCAAGTTTAGTTTGGTCGAAAACATCCAAGGGCTGGCTTTTGGTATTAATATTTGCCACTCCTCCTGATCCCTGCTCAGACAAATAATTTTTAGCGGGTCCAAACCCAAACTTAATGTCCTTGTCCCCAACCTGGTAAATGTACATGACAGCAAAAAATATAAACATGGTCATCATTAAATCAGACCATGAAACCGCCCATTTATTATGCCGCTTTTCTTCGGGATAAGAAAAAACTTCGTCGTAAAAATCATTAAATCCATTCTGTTCAAACAAATTTTCTGACTTTTCTTTCTGCTCTAATTCCATGATTCATATTTCCCATAGGATATACACCGATTGAAATTTAATAGTTTCACTGTAATCGGCTATATTTTTGCTTTTCTTTAATGGGCAATGGGAAAAATTATGGTGATAATTATGATGACGAGAGGAAAGGTCATAAGATAGAAAAGTTAAAAGTATCAGGGTTTCCCTGATTAAATTGGTGATATGCTGATACCAAAAAAATAGCATCAGGCAGAATGGAAAAAGAGGTGATTGCTTTTATTCTGGAAAAAGCGGGTTGGAATAGATCCCTTACTGCAGAAATTCTGAAAATTAGTTATAAAGCCCTAGTATACAAAATAAATGAATTTGAAATTCATCTTCCTAGGAAATAGCAGCGTTTATATTATTAGACCGGTTCCTCCAAAGGTTCTGAAACATTATTTTTAAGATAATGATCAAGGTCAAACAATTGTTTAAAACTTAAATCGATAAACTGGACATGTTTTTTTCTGACTTTCATTGAGCTGAATGATGGTGTATTGACGACTTGATAATCAGAAACAGTCCTAAAAGGCAGATCCCCGACATAATACCCCATACTGCTTAGAAAAATTGACTCTTCCCGTTGCGGGTGCTCATCCTTATCTTCATCAGAGGAGTCAATATATTTAAAACAAATTCCCCCCATACTGATATCAATTATCTGTCCAAGTATCTGTGAATTTGGGCTGATAGCAGCGTAAGCGCCTTCGACTGCCTGGAATCTCTTGTTTCTACGCCTTTCTAATGTTCTTTTTCTATCCACCATAACCTTTTCCCTTTTACCAATGCCATTCCTAATTTGACTTAAAATGCATAAAAGCACAAAGTATGCCAATGGAATAGTATTAGATAAAAAAATCTATATTTCTCTAAAAAGTCTTTATTTAAAGAATAAAAAGTGATCCATATTGTTTTATCTGTCATGGTAGGAACAAATCAATGTCAATTTTATGACAAAAAAATCTGCAAAAATTGAATTCGTTTTTCTGGACACCCCTTGTTTTTGTCTTAACCCATGCTCTCAATCATGATTATTGAGACACCCTCTACATTGGGAACCTGTCTACTCCCGGTTTTTTCTTAAAACATTTTTAACCGCCCCGGCCAGTTCTTGAATCCCAATAGGTTTCATCAGGTATTGAGCAATCCCTATCTCTTTTATTGAATTCGGATCAATATCATCACTGTATCCAGAGCAGAGGATAATGGGGACATCCGGCTTGAGTTCAAAAATTTTCTCAGCTAACATTTTGCCCGTCATCTTCGGCATGATCATATCGGTTATGACGAGGTCAAAACCATCCTTTTGATTCAAAAAGATATTCCATGCGTTTATACTGTCATTGGATGTTACCACCTGGTATCCCAACAAAGTCAGGAATTGTTTGGCCAGATCGGTTTGAAGTGATTCATCGTCCACAAACAAAATCCGTTCATTATTACCGACAGGTATTGGTTCCTTCATTGCCTTGGGCTTATCCGGCGCATCAAATAACGGGAAGTATATTATAAATTCACTCCCTTTTCCCAATTGGCTGTTTACTATAATATGACCGTTAAATTTTGAAACAATGCCATGGACAACAGAAAGACCAAGTCCGGTTCCTTTATCTTTATCTTTTGTTGTAAAATAAGGGTCAAAAATTTTTTCAACCACATCCGGCCCTATGCCGCACCCTGTATCCTTAACAGATAGCACAAGATATCGACCGGGGATTAATTCAGGTTTGGCAGCATGGCCTTCCTGTTTAATCTCAACCTGTTTTAGATCAACTCCAAGGGTGCCCCCATCTTCCTTCATGGCATGCCAGGCATTGGTGCACAGATTCATAATGACCTGGTGCATCTGGGTTTGATCTGCAAGAATTGAGGAAGTACTTTGCAAATTTTTTTCTATTTTGATGGATGGGGGAAGCGAAGCCCTTAAAAGGTCAAGGACTTCCGAAATTAGCAACCCTAATTTCAAAGGCCTTTTTTCATATTCGGCTTGATGGCTGAAGGTCAGAATTTGCCGGACCAATTCCTTTGCCCGGTTGGATGCATGGAGAATTTTTTCAAGCCTTGGTTTTATTTTTGACCCATCTTCCACTTCATAAAGGGATAATTCAGTAAACCCCATTATGGCCGATAATATATTATTAAAATCATGGGCAATCCCGCCTGCCAGAGTCCCTATTGCCTCCATTTTTTGGGATTGGCGTAACTGCCGGGATACTTCCTCACGCTCCTTTTCAACTTTTTTCCGTTCTTTTAACTCACTTGCAAGTTGCAGATTTGCTTCTTCCAGATCTTTTGTCCTCTCTCTTACACGCAACTCCAGCTCATCATGCATGTTCTTGAGTTTCCGGCCTGACCGTTTAAGGTCATCATAGTGCAGCGCAAGATTTCGTCCTTTCTGAATAATGGATTGTTTCTCGTTGGGATAACAGATATCCTGGGTGATGATTAATAATTTTCTTCCATGGATATCAATTGCACTTACTTCAAATAACAATTCCTGGCCTGAATGGTCTTCTTCGATCCAGCCACCTGATTTCAAAATATTTTTATGATCTTTTGCCCATTGTAATTTTGCTTCCTGGATAAAATTTCCCAAAAAACTGAACTCATCTTCCTCATAGGCTTGCCCTAAAAGCATCTGGCTTGACTGGGGAATTTGTTTAATCCACTGCGGCGGGGTTCCGATTAAGGCAAAATGACCTTGATCGTTCATTTCCAGGACAGCAAAATTTAACACCTGGAATAGATCCTCCAAAAATGTTTCATTTTTCTCTTTGGTGCTTTTCCCCGAAAAATGAAACATGCGATTTTTCTGTCCCTCTATCAAAAGACTTAGCTCATTACACTTCTGCTGTGTTTGCCTCAAATATTCTTCTTTTTTTGTTGCATCCCAGATAAGAAGTCCATACCCACTGTCAACTTCAAATAAAAGTGCATCCACACACAGGTTAAAAGGCATTTTTATACAGGAGAACTCCATTGATTCCTCATTTAAGGGCAAAACCCCTTCCATAAAAAGAACCACATCTGAAATATCGCTTTCTTTTTCAGGAATTGGCATATGGAAATCAGATAGATTCCCACCCCAATGAAATAATCTACCAAGATTGTCTGTAATAAAATAGACAAGGGAACAATCCCTGAAGACCTGGGAACATATTTTTTCCAATACACCTGTTGTAGAATTCGACATTTATTCATCCATTATTTTTTTTGTCAATAATTGAAAGGTCTGTTCAACCTGAATTCCTGTTTTTGCACTGGCTTGAATAACTATGACCCCCTGACTTTTTAATTCCTCTAAAGTTGAGGTGTCTATCTCCCATTGGTCTTTTAAATCCAATTTGTTTATCACAAGGATAAAGGGATGCTTCCCAATTGTATTTTCCACTATTTCCTTTAAATTCAATGCAGTTGCCAGGGTTGCCCCCCGGGTTCCGTCTACCACATAAATACAGCCCGAAGATCCCTTTAGATAGGAAAGTCTGACATGCTGGAAGTCATCTTCCCCGTGCAAATCCCATATAATAAGGTCAACCTGGGTATCGTTGATACTCACCTGTGTTTTCTCTATTTTTACGCCAACGGTTGTATGGTATTTATCAGAAAAAATACTATGGACATACCTTTGGACAAGGCTGGTTTTACCCACAGCAAATGCACCCAGCATGCAAATCTTTTTTTTTATCATGTTTAACTGCCTTTTATTGAGTGTATATAAAATATTTTAAATGTTACAGCCCGGTTAAATTGCCTGTCTTCAATTCCGCTTTCTTCTTTTAAAGGAATTTTTGTCCCAATGCCGGATGTGGTTAAAAAAGCCGGATTTATGCCTTGAATTATCAAATGACTGAAAATTTTTTCAGCCCTGTCCCGACTCAGTCTCTGGTTCAATTTTTCATTGCCAAAGGAATCGGTATGTCCCAAAATAATAATCTGGACAGGATTTTTTAATTTAGGCTGCAATTTATGAACATCTTGAATAATTTTATATATTTGATCCAATACCTTTTCCTGATCTTTGACCAAGGCTGTACTATTATTTTCAAAATAAACCCGAATTGCCATTAGCTCTTTTAAAGCAATATCCAATTCTTCCATTTCAATATTTTGAATCTTCTCATCGTTGTAACCATTGATCCCCGAGATGGTGGGTGCTATTTTTCTAAAGCTGTCAATCCAATCCTGGGAGGCTTTGCCCCTTGCAATAATAGTATTTCCGGTTAGTTCTAATCCTATGGTAGGCGGGGCCTTAAGAATCTGTTCTGCCCTCTTAAAAACAAATTGTGGATCAAGGCTGTAAAAAGCCTTCCAATGGCTTACAATCGAAATACGCTCTTTTTCTTCATTTTGAAGTAGCGCTAGGGGGTCTTTTGCCATGGGATCACGAAGACCGGAAATCAAATATTTCCCATTTTGCTTTTGCGCAGATAGTATGATCAACCCTTTTTGAGCTTCAAGCCGGTTTAAATATTGGTGCCAGGCCTGATTTGTCTTAAAAAAAACAAATCCCCATATGCCCAATCCGCATAGGGTCACAAGGGTAACACACCAAAGAAGGGGGGAAATTCGTTTATGCTCTTTTTTTTCCTGAAACTGCAACCCATCCTTTAGCTGTTCTCGAAAGATTAAGAAGGGGTGTGGATCTCCATCAAATTTTTCCAGGACTGTGCCTGATTTGATATGAATTTCTTCGATCAGTTCCCGGTATCTGATACGCATATCAAGGGGAGGTGTTCCCCGTATCACCGCTGCAATCAGGGCATGCTCGCCTTTTTCAATCCAGACACTTCTATCTGATCCCATCCGAAGGGTTTCAAGATCATCTTGAGTATTAAAGGAGTCTTTGACAAAATCCTGGATTGCCGTCAACATACCCGAGACCAAATCAGGATCCTGAATGATGGCATCTTTAATGACCACATGATCCAGAACAATACCTGATTCCCCGTGGATTAAAAATATCTGCTCAACCTGGTAAACAAGGGTATGCAGCAGAACAATTTCAGCAAATTGTTTTCTTGTCCTAAAGGCTTCAAACCGCCATTTAATACCCTGAAAAGTAAAGCTGTGATTCAAAATCTGGTTAAGGGATTGAATCATTCCCATAATTGTCGATGAAATGGCTTTCCTGATTCCAGGACCAAGGGCGGGAGATATTGCGTCTGCTAATGCCTTGGGATTATTTTTGACAGATACTTTTAAAGACTCATCAATCACGGGCTGGAGAACCCGGGATAATTTATTATTTTCCAATACAGATAAAGAAATGGCGTCCGGCAAAGACTGACTGATCTCTTTTGCCCTTACCATTGGATCATCCAGGCGATTTTCTATCACCTGAATCTGTCCTTTTTCAGGCGTTAGCAGCAAATCCCTTAATGTATTCAGCGTTTTGCTTTCAGCAGCGTTTGAATCCATGTCAAATGCCTTTTTTCCCTGTTGACGAATATTGAATTATTCTTTCAGGTTCTCCAATGGGCCTTTGTTTTTATCATTGGAAAGCCGCATGGCAAGCTCAAGGAAAAAACCGGACAAATCTGAACGATTCACCTTGGCATCTTCAAGTTGTTGGGAAATCTGTTTTAAATTTTTTGAAGCTTGGTCATACTTGGCCAGTATTTCTTCGGACAATTGTTTTGACTGCTCTAAAATCTGATCCCTTAGCTCTGTGGATTTTAGGGCCAGATTCTCTTCATCCTGAACCAATTTTTTGCTTAGGGACTCAACCCCCTGTTTTAATTCACTCTGAATTAATTTATGGGATTCCACCCGGTCATTTGATTCATTTTTAATGCGCCCATTTATATCTTTTATTTCCTGCTTTACATAAACTTCTAAAGCGTCAATCCGTTTTATCAACTCTCCTTTAAGTTCAGAGGATTCCTGGGCAAGACGATTTTCCATTGAGGCAAACTGTTTTTCAAAATCTTTGACCTGATTGCCAAAAAGGATATCACGAATCTTATCCATATTGCCAACTTCAGCTAACTCATTTCCCCCAGATTTTATGTCTTTACTGAAGGATGATTCAGTGGCCTTGGCCTTGTGGGATTTATTCATTGTCAATCTCCTTTCAATTATTTGGTACACAAATATTCAAACAAGATAAATTTCAGTCTTTATAAGATCATGACAAATCAGGATATACCAGTCTTGAACAGAAAATAGACGAGATCCCGTTTACAAACGATATCAATGTTTGTCGCTAAATGAACCAAACAAAGAAAGAAAATTCGTCAAAATGGATATTACCCTGCCCGATCTACAAAATCAAATCATAAAAGGATGATTCACTTGGCCAATTCAAAAAATAGTTCAAAATTTGAAAATTTATAGTGGAATTATCCGACAGCGATTACCGGCGATACCGCCTAAAAAAGCAGGATAAAATGGGGGGGGTGCCGATTCGTCAGAAAATTTTTATTGTTTATCCAAAAGGTGACGGATCAGTTTAAGTGATGTTTCTTTTTTAACAGGTTTCAATAAAAAACCGTTAATACCCATTTTCTGGTAATTTTTTTTGTTAATCTTTTCACTAAAACCAGTACAGATAATAACCGGAACATCCGGTTTGATCTGTTTGATTTCAGTTGCCAGCGCCAAACCTGACATGACCGGCATTGCCATATCACAAATAACAATGTCAAAATCTCCTGGCCTGGATTTAAATTCTTTAAACGCATCAAGGCTACTGACAAAGGATGTGATGCGATACCCGTAATTTTCAAAGACTTCTTGCTGGAACTCTACAATAAAGGGGTCATCATCAACAAAAAGGATCGATTCACACCCATACAGATCCTTTTGCCCATCACCCATGGATGGGGTTTCGGTAAAGGGAAGATGACACATAGGAATGTAGACCTGGAAAAGGCTTCCCTTCCCCGGTTCACTGGTAAAATAGATATCTCCGCCATAATTTTTTATGATACGGGAAATAACGGATAATCCAAGTCCGGTACCAGTTTTTTTAGTAGTGAAATAGGGCTCAAACACCCTGTTTACGATGGAAACATCTATTCCTTCTCCGGTATCGGCGATGCACA
>DAOWDR010000694.1 GCA_030638935.1 Desulfobacteraceae bacterium
ATGGCTGTAAAATCAGGGGGGATACCAAAAAACTTGATTACCGGGTAAACCAATTTCTTGAAATCATGGGACTGGCCGGATTTTCCGATTCAAAGCCAGGCCGGCTGTCCCTGGGAATGGCCCAACGGGTCTGCCTTGCACGTGCACTGGTGGGTCACCCGAGAGCCCTCCTTCTAGATGAACCCTTTGCATCCCTGGATACCTTTACCCAGGCCCATATCCAGGAAGAACTAGTCAATTTATGGCTTTCAGAACAATTTACCGCCGTATTTGTCACCCATGACATTGATGAGGCCATAAGGCTGGGCAATAAAATTATTCTTCTGGGAGGAGAACCGGCAAATATCACGGATATTTTTGAAATAAACGAGGAATATCCAAGGGATCGGAACCATCTAAGATTCAAGGAGATCCGGGTCAAAATTTTAGAACGGTTCAAAAACGCCTACCTTGCCAAACGAAGCCTTTTATAAAATGGGGATTGAAAAGAAAAGAATGGATGCCTGGTCACGAAGAAAATTTTTAAAGACTGCGGCTGCCGCATGTTCCGGCCTGGTCCTGCCCGGGACGGTCTCCGCATTTGCCAAACACCCCCCCCTAAGGCTTGGGTACTTACC
Organism: Desulfobacteraceae bacterium; assembly: GCA_030638935.1. Taxonomy (GTDB): domain Bacteria; phylum Desulfobacterota; class Desulfobacteria; order Desulfobacterales; family Desulfobacteraceae; genus NBML01. Next base: position 618 of record DAOWDR010000694.1, read on the forward strand.
CATAACAGATGCAACCCCGCTTCTTGTAGCCTACAGTCTTGGCTATTTTTCCCAGGAAGGACTTGAGGTTGAAAAACCGGTCATGGTAAGATCCTGGAAAATATTGATTGAATCTTTTTTGGCTGGAAAATTTAATTTAACCCATATGCTCTTCCCCATCCCGGTGTGGATGCGGTTTAAACAGAAAATCCCCGTAAAAGTACTTGCCTGGGACCATACCAACGGCAGTGCCATTACCGTAAGGGGAGATTCCGGGATTTACAAATTTTCAGACCTGGCAGGCAAGCAGGTGGCAGTTCCTTCATGGTACTCCATGCACAACCTGATCCTGCAATTGGGCCTCCAAACCCAGGGACTGACACCTGTTATTAAACCCCAGTCAGCAAAACTTTCTTCCAACGAAGTCAATCTGTTTATTTTATCACCCCCTGACATGCCCACAGCCCTTCTTGGTAAAAGAATCGATGCCTTTATTGTGGCGGATCCCTTTAATGCACTGGCACAGGAAAAATTTAATGCCCGGATCATGAGATTTTCAGGAGATATTTGGAAAAACCATCCCTGCTGCGTTATTGTAGCCAATGAACCCTTTATCAAAAAGAACCCTGTCATGGTACAAAAAGCAATGAATGCCATTGTACGGGCCCAAGCCTGGTGCCGGACCAACCCCAAGGAAACAGCCCACCTGCTCAGCCGTGACGGAGAGGGATATCTTCCGGTCCCGGAAACAGTCCTTGCAAGGGTTTTTGAACCCCTTAAAAAAACCGAACTGGTTCATCCCGACTGGGATGTGGCAAGAATCGGTTTCCAGCCCTTTCCCTTCCCTTCTGCCACCAGATTTATTGTGGAGCAGATGAAACGAACCCTGGTTGAAGGGGATACAAGCTTTCTTACATCCCTGGATCCAGCCAGGGCAGCAAAGGAGCTGGTTAATGAAAGCTTTGTCAGAAAGGCCATGGATGAAATGAACGGAATTCATAAATTTTCCGGTTCCAGTATAGAAACACCATTTTCAAGGGAAGAAATCGTTGAAATCAATTAACCGATTTATATATGGCAATTCCAAACAAATGGGATTAAATGCAGTTTTCGGTCCCATGGAGTTTGGCTGGAAATATGAAATTATCGGCCTTGCCCTGTTTGCCGGTATCTGGATGCTGGTATCTTTTTTTATTTTTTCCCAGCCCCAATTTTCCCAATTTAAAGGTTTTTTACCCGGCCCCACACTGGAAGCCCTGGTGGATGCATCACAAAACAGCCGCTTCTGGCTCTCTGTTTTTACAAGCCTTAGACGAATTCTTATGGGAATATTTATCGCCTCTGTTCTGGGATTCCCATTGGGTATCCTCATTGGATTTTATCCAAAATTCAGGGGACTTTCTTACTCTTCCATCCAGTTTGTCAGAATGATCAGCCCCCTGTCCTGGATGCCCATTGCCTTGCTTTTATTTACAAGTTTTGAGGCGGCTGTGTATTTTTTGATTGTAATGGCCACCATTTGTCCTATAATATTAAATACAGCAATTGGCGTTTTAAATATTAATCCCCAATGGATCAAAATGGCGTTAAACCAGGGGGCGAACAATTACCAGCTTATACGGACCATTGTGATTCCATCGTCTCTGCCCCATATGTTGACCAGCCTGAGGCTCGCCCTGGGGGTGGCATGGATTGTTCTGGTTCCTGCTGAATTTTTGGGAGTTTCCAGCGGACTGGGATATCTCATCAATGATGCAAGGGATACCATGGAGTATGACAAGCTCATGGCAATGATAATTGCCATTGGAATTTTAGGCTTTATTCTGGACCGCTTCTTCCAGAAACTACAGCATAAATTTAACTGGTCATGGAATGAATAGACAATATTTAATATAATTATTATAAAACTATCATATAATTATCTAAGGAGTTTTTTATGGCGGTAGATCCGAATATAAAAATTGTTGTGGCAGATGACTCGGGAACCATGCGCATGATGTTTAAACAAATCCTGGCAAAAGCCGGATATACTAACCTTGTCATGGCTGTCAACGGCGCAGACGGATTGGAAAAAGTAAAGACTGAAAAACCGGATCTGGTGGTCAGTGACTGGAATATGCCCCAGATGGACGGCATGGAATTTTTGCAAGCACTCCGTGCCACAGAAGAATTCAAGGATCTGCCTTTTATCATGGCCACAGCCCAGTCTGACAAGGGTCAGCAGCTAAGCATCAAGGAAGCCGGGGGAAACGGCCATGTTCCCAAACCCTTTGATGCCGAACAAATAGGCAAAGCCATTGAAAAAGCCTTTACCGGCGGTATGGAGCAAGCTGAGCGGGCTGAAAAGCAAAGAAGTACAATCGGTGGCAGGGTTGAACTTAATGTGGCACATATTCAGATTACGGATCATCTTGCCCTGGGTGCCTTGAAGCACAGAATTGAAACCGGTGATGTAGAACCCCAACATTTTGACCTGACCACCACCCTTAAGAACGGATGGAACCCCATCCAGGAAGGCCTTGAAAACGGAGAAATAGACTGCGCCCTTGTCTTAGCTCCCATTGCCATGGACTTGTTTGCCTATGATTCTCCCATAAAACTGGTACTCTTTGCCCATAAAAACGGCTCCACCTTTGTTAGATCCAGACACTATGACCCCAGATTTGATTCTCTCCAGAGCTTTTATAAATACAAGGTGGTTGACATACCCCATAAAATGTCTGTCCACCATATGCTGGCACATAAATTTTTAAAGGAACTGGGATTGAAACCAGGTGTCCCCGGCAAAAAAGCCATAAACGTACGGTTTGAGGTGGTACCACCCATTAAAATGCCGGAGATCATGAAAGAGAACGAGGATGTTGCCGGCTTCATGGTTGCCGAGCCAGTGGCCACAAAAGCAATTGTCAACGACATAGGGAACCTGGAATTTTATTCAGCCAGCCGCTGGGACAATCATCCCTGCTGTGTAGTTGCCATGCAGGAAGACTTTATCCAGAAACACCCGGAAGCTGCCCGGGAATTTGTCTCCCTGATGGTTGAAACCGGAGAATACATTGAAAATGATAAAACCAGGGCTGCCCAGATCGCCGTTAAATTCCTTGATCCGGAAGGCAAAATGGGCCTGAACCCCAAGGTATTACAAAATGTTTTTTCACAGCCCCAGGCCATCCGCTGGGACGGCCTCTACCCCGAAGCCCAGGACCTGGAGAAAATTCAAAGATACATGCACGATGTCATGGAAATCGGTAAAATCATTGATCTTGAAAAATTCATAGAAAACCGTTTTGCCAATCAGGCATACAATATATAGATGAGGTATCATCCATGAAAATAACAGATCCACAAGTTATTGAAGAAGGAGAAAAAGACCTGATTGAAGCCGTGCGAGAAGATCTGGACCTGGATGCGGTCAGACAAATTCTCAAGGAACGGATGGCGGTTTCTGCCCTTTCTTCAAGGGGTGGGCAAATCGTGGTTCACAATAATAAAATTGCTTTCAGGCTGGACTTTGATATCAATTTAAGCGGCAGTCTGCTCTTTGACAGGGATGGGAATTATATTGACGAACCTGTTGATGAAACCATTTTGGAACCTGAAATGGAACCTGAAATGGAACCTGAAATGGACCCAGAAATGGACCCAGAAATGGACCCAGAAATGGAACTGGACGGATTTGACTCCCATGAAACCCTGATCCATGACAAATTGGAGGAGCCCCTATCTGATGAAATTCCTTTGGTTGACACAGGATTAGAAACCGATTTAGATGAAACCGATTTAGACCAACAAGACCTGGATGATGAGATATCCATAGATCTTCCGGAATATGATCTTGAGGATGAATCGGAATATGAAATGGAACTGACCGACCCAGAAGATCTGAACATACAGCCCCTGGACCTTGAAACAGATGATCCCCTGTCCGATGAATCAGAGCAGCTTGCAGATGAGCCTGAAATTATGACCGAATCAAACCAGGTTGAAACAGAAGAACTGGAAAATGAAGACTTGGATGATGAAGATTTAGATGATGACAGCCCGCTTCAAGAAGAGATGCTTGACGATGATATTCTTAAGGAAAGCCGTGAATTCTGGGAACAAAAAAAAGATTCATAGAAGCTGTTGGGAACTCTTACTCCCCCCAAAAAAAGAGGAAATATCATGCCTGATTCAAATAAGGCCAATATGGTTGTAGATATTGAAGAACTCAAAGAAATCATGGATAATGACATGGAGCTCATTCAGGATTGCTTTGCAGACTTTCTGGTTGAATGCCCTGGGCTATTGGGCGAAATACAGGACGCCATTACCCAAAAAGATCCTGATAAAATGAATGAATCCGCCCACAAGCTCAAAGGAACTTTAAAATACCTGGCAGCCGAACCTGCTGCCAATGCTGCCATGACCATTGAATCCGCCGGTAGAAACCATGACCTTGACAATTTGGATGAAAAACTTTTAGCCCTGGAAAATGAATGCAGGAACTTAGTGGTTTTTATCAAGAGCTTTTCTTCCTGATCAAATACCGGCAGGGAACGGAGCAAGGCCGCCGCCTCATTCTCCCGGGCGATTATTAATGTATAATCCTTATTTTCTGGGTATCCGTTTTCTATATTAAATTCTTTACCGTTCCTGGGGTTCCTATTTTACTTTTCTATAGTCATTTTTGTTAATGCTTCATTTAACTTTTGGTCCATTCCAATTTTATTAATACAATTGATGATTGACATATTAACAACGGATACTAAGGATCCTTTTTTAGCTGGGGCAACCATTAAAAACGAAGACCCTTCATATATCTTTTGATATATTGTTGTGTTATTTTTCAAATCAATGAATTTAGTTTTTATAGATACACTTGATGTATGTCGGCCAGCCCAAAATCCCTTTATAATATCACTATTTGTTTCAAGTAATTCAACATCAATCTTAATATCACCTTCTCCATTATCTGCCCATGATTGATTAGAGGATTGAATAAATATTTTCAGCCCGTCATAGAATGCTTCTTTAAAATCATTATCGGTTGAAATAATATGCCCGCCTCTTGAAAGTCCAAAATACTCTTTGTTTTTTCGCTTATCAATATAGTCTCCTTCTGAGAATGTGATCGAGGGGGGAGGCTTTGTTGAAATAATATTATTTGTAGTATATCTATTGCTATATGCATTCAGGTCTAAATGGACAACATAATGTCTTTGACCGCAACTTGATAGCAGTAAACAGAGAATTGGAATCATAACCATAGCAACTTTAGATAGTTTCATTGATACCTCTCAAATTTATTCTTTTTTTCGTGATTTATTATATTTGACAAGCTGATCAATCCAAGTCAAGGATAATTATCCTCATCACAAATTTTTCCGAAATCAGAAATACTTTATAAAAGAAAGATATTACCTTGGAAACCTGATCTGATTAAGTGTTGAATAATCAAGATTATTGAAGACGAACCTTCCTGGCTGAAATTTGCAACAGGGCGGTTATTCCATAAATAACCGGATTGTCATTGAACCA